>JAHCRG010000003.1 GCA_020148045.1 Patescibacteria group bacterium | reverse complement strand
ATAACCGGAAATTATAAAAGCAACTATTAAAAAAGTAGCTAAAAACATCTGCCAATCTTTCTTGCTTTTTAAAACAGAAATCAGCATTAAAAAGTACAAAACCCAAAAGCCAAATTGAATAACTCCGTCAGCTCTTTCAAAATTTGAGAAAAAAGAACGGCTTACACCAACTCCTAAAAAACCGGTAATAATCAAACCTGCTAAAAATAAAAGAGTGCTTATTACTAAAAGGTTTTTAAAATTTGGCCTGTATCTGGGCTGTTTTATTATTAAAGCGACCCAAAACAAAAAACAAAGCAATATTAATAGACGGAAAAGATACGCCTTGCCGGAAACAAAAGGGAAAAATAAATTCTTGGCTACTATAAAAGGCGGAACAGCCAAAGTGATAAATAGAAAAGATTTTGTCAGTTTCGTGAGCATTTTAATTTAAGATTATATATTTATTCCTTAGCGAATCAAGGTTCTTGAGCGAAGCGAGAGGTTCTTATTCATATTATTCTACTTTATTTAAATAATTTTTTCAAGCCAAAACAAAACTCCGGCCCCCACAAGGAGGGGTCGGAGTTTCTGATTCTTAAGTTCTGTCAAGAAACTAAAATTAGATTAATTCTTTGTCATAAGCTGTATCGGATCTGTCTTAAGCTTGGCCAAACCCCAAGTCTGAGTAGTGTAAAGAGAATCAAGCTCGGCATCGGTGGTCGCCCACTTTACATTCGTTAAATTCATAGCAGCGTTTGAAATACTACTACTAGAGAGATTATCAAGAACACCAGTAACTGTAAATGTTTCGGTTTCACCATTAACGATTTTCCAGGAATAGCTCTTTAAGTCAGCACCGCTACTAAAGACCCCTTGGGTAAGTTGGACACTGCCAGTATTAGTAGTTGTACCTGCTACAATACCACTGCTTGCCGCAGTAGAACTATATGTCCTGACGTAAATATCACCGCCATTAGCTGTAACATTCAGCTTAATTTCCGCAGGAGCCTGAGAATTATTGCTGGCATATGAAGTACCAGGAGATCTTATCGGTCCAATGGAACTACTACTCAAAGCAATTGTCGGAGCTTTCAAATAGAGATAAATACCTCCGGCATCAACAGTTGAACCGGTAATAGTGGCAGCAACAAAGGTACCAGCAGTCTCAGCGTTAACACCATTTGTATTAGCTTCCAAACTACAACTGGCATAAGCCCCTTCAGGATTAGTACCAGCTGCTTGTTTCTTAACATCTAACTTCACTGTTAAGGTTTTGGTGCTGTTTTTAGGAATAGTAAGGTCAATGTCTGCAAAAGTGGTTGAAACTGCATCACCGGTGCTGGTGCTGGCTAATATTGTATCGCCATCATAAAGTTTAGCAGTAGTGAAAACATTAGTATCAGTACCACTGGCAGTTGGTGCAACCACCATACTCCTAACAATAACATCAGCGGTTTTTGCTTTAAGATTAACTCTCATAACGGGAACATTCTCGCTAGCAGCGGTTGAGCTATATATGAACGGAGCTACATCTGGATTGTCAGCAGCTGCTGAAACCTCGATTTCACCTGTTACAGTAGCGTTAATAGTAAAGGTTCTCGTGCTAAGCGCGGAACTCGGAGAATACTGGTCTATAGCAGCTTCGTCTACACCTCGGAAAGCATTGGATTGAAAACTAACGACTATTGCCTTGCCGTCATCTATCTCAGTAGAAGTGTATAAGGCAGAAATAGTATCAGCCTTCACAGTAATAATCTTGTAGGTATCTTCGGCAATATCAATACCTAGACCAGAAATACGGACATCATATGCTGAACCAACAGTAACTTCTGAGCAGTCTTCTTCAGTTACATCAATGCTCTTGATAAGCGTACCGTCTGCATAGACAGAAAGCCCAGTGACGTATCTCCAAGGTCTGGTGTCAAAGCGGAGGTCAAGACGTTGAAGAGTAACATCAGAGTCAGTAGCTTTAACTTTAGCAGCAATAACAGAATTGTCGGTTGTATCAACATATATGTCTATACCACTAGCAGGGGTAGCGTATATTGTGGCTGTGAGATTACCTTCTTCCTCTTCCTCCTCTTCTTCCTCTTCCTCTTCACCGGCTGCAGCTAACGCGTCGTATTTTGCCTGGGAAATAGGGCCAAAATAACCCTTATATGCCCCATAGGCAACGCCATTGCCGTCCTGCCAGGCTCCTACGGCAGCTTTGGTAAGAGAACCATAATATTGGGTCTCATTGCCGGCAGAACCGGCACCACTAGCAGCTACAGTGTAGCCAGCGTCATTTAGATATTGCTGTAAACACTTAACATCCGCGCCAGTTGATCCCGGAGCAAGAGCCCTAGTAAAGGTGCAAGTAACACCTACACCTCCTCCATCCTCAAGGGCAGCTATGCTAGCTTGCAAATCTTCTAAACTAGTAGCTGCAGCTATAAGCGCTAACAGTTCGCTTACCGTTATTGCTTGAGCTGAAGAAGGAACAATCATAGCAACCATCGCTAATCCAGTAATCATCGCAATTATTTTCTTTTTCATAATTTTGTTTTCTATCAATTTAATTAGTTAATAATTCATTTGTCGTTATCGACCCCTGAGGTCTCGGTCTTTTGGGTATAAAAATTTTCTTTTGGCATCCCTCCTATGGGGGAACCCCACGTGGGCTTGCCCTCACACTAATGAAATTGGTAGTGAGGGCGCCAACTACTCAAAAAACCAAGATTAACGACTTCTTTAATTTTTAATTATTGTTGATTTGAAGTAAAATTTTCTCCAAGGCATCAGAATAATTCTCTGCCTCATAATCTTCTTTTACTTCAGCTAAAACTTCCTCTTGCTCTTCGGTTAAACTGCTATTTTCTAAATCTTCAATTAACCATTCTATCACTATTTTAGTTAGATTTGCTTGTTCTTTTTCTAATCCTGCTACTCCATATACTTCTATTAATATTTGCTTACTTTCTTCTAATTTTTGAGTTTGTTCAACAATTTCTTTTACTATTTCAGGATCTTTAGACTCCATTTTAGCCAAACTCTCCGCTGCTTTGGAAGCACTTTCCTGATATTCATTAATTGCTGGGGCTAAATTCTTTACTTCATTTTCCTGAGCAATCTTGGTTAAGTCATCCAAGCGCTTATTCGCCAGTTCAAGATCATGCTTTGGTTGGTCCTTTTCAGAAATAAAAACTACCTGGCCTTTTTCGGCAATCTTTTTTATAGAAAAAAGAGTGTCGCCAGGCACTGAATTTTGGGCAAAACCAAAAAGCCCAAACAAAATCGCCAGGACAAGCAAGGTGGCAAAAGCTGGTTTGTGCTGAAAAATAAACCTTTCTCCTCTCTGAATCTCTCTAATAAAGGAAATAAAAGAAAAACCAGAAACTGGTTTTTCCTCTCCCAAGACCTGTTCTTTAGTAAAAACAACCCAGTCCTGTCTGGGTTTAATCTGTTGAAGTTCTTGAAGTTTGCTAATAAGCTGTTTTTCAGTGAATTTAGCCATACTATAATAAGACGGATTTAAAGCTAAAATGTTACACCTATCGGTTATGCCTATCGGTTATCCATTTTCAACCTTATTTTTAAGGGATTTTAAAGCCCGATGGAGCATTACTCTGACCGCTCCTTCTGACTTATTAAGTATTTTTGATATTTCAGGTATTGATAAATCGTCTATGTAGTGCCAAATAACTACTTCTTGATACTCATCTTTAAGTCCAGTTAAAGCTGACTTAATTGTATCAAGGTCTGACCTTGATAAAGCTTGTTCTTCTAAATCTTCCCCAGGGTCAATAATTGGAACACAATCTGCTGAAACTGTCTGTGTCCTACCCTTGTCTCGATAATGGTCAATCACTAAATTACGGGCAATTTGATACAAAAAGGCCTGAGGATTCTCAATTTTCTTTTTATTATCTTTAAAGGACTGCCAACCCCGTAAAAAGGTTTCTGAACACAAATCTTGAGCAATTTCTTGAGAATTTACCTTAAAAAAGATAAAACGATAGATTTTATCTATACAATCATCGTATATTTGACTAAAAATTTTCCTTGGATTGTTCATTTTAGAGTAGGACAAAAATAACTTTGGGTAGGACATCTATGTCCTACTTTAATTTATAAAAAGTGTCGTTTCTCTCCCCTATTCTTTCAACCAGCTCCAGTTTTAATAACTGGTCAAAGTCTCTCCGCAGGGTTCTTTTTGATACATCAGGTAAAAATTCTTTAAGCTCGCCGACTTGAATTTTTTCTTTTTCTTTTAAAATTCCTAAAATCTTTTCTTTTCTGGAATCTAAGATCCTAGCGGAGGACTGTCCTCCGTTAACTTTAGCCAGTTCAGGTTCAAAACCACTCTCTATCTTATCATATTCTTCTTCAATTTCCAAGATATCAAAATAACTTACCCAATTCTGCCATCTAGCTACTTCAAAATAACTTTTAATAATTTCCAGGTTTTTTTTAATTTTGCTTGGATTAGAGACCAAATTAGCTAAAATCTCATCAGCTACTTCCCGCATCTTATACCTCAATGGCTCTTTCTTAGGAAAAAGCAAAGTCAGTTTATAAAGTTTATTAGTAAGCTCAATGAGATTTTCTTTGTTCATTTTAAGTCAATTTATCAAGTTCTTGGCTTAATTCTGCCACTTTCTCGGTAATCTCGTCAATTCCCTCTTGGATTTCAGTTAAAGCCATCAATTTTTTAACTTCTTGGTCTATTCTTTCCACCTCTTTGGCGATTTCATTAATTTCTTTCTGAATTCCAGCTAATTTAGGTTCAAAAATAATAATTGGTCCCCCTTGACCTTCCTGAACTTCCTCAACCAATCCTTCTTCTTCCTTGCCCGCTGAAGCTCCGTCAGGAGCGAAGGCGGGTCCTTTTTCCACCAAATTCTCAATATTAATTTCAGATAAATCCAGGCCTGAATCTTCGAAAAGCGATATTTTTGGACCTATCATTGCTTTTATCCTATCAAATGTGACCTCAGGGTTCTGCCAGAAAAAAACTCCAACAACAATAACCAAAAGCAAAACCAAAAAAAGAAAACCTTTATTTAAAATCTTAGAATCCATGTTTTCAACCAACAATTAATATTTCTTTATTTTACAATTCTTTAAGAACTAAACAAGAGAGTCAAGCTGTGGAAAACTTTTAGCAACAAACCGCCCCATAAAAATCATGGGACTTTTTTAAGATAGGACATTCCTTCCAAATGAGGTGTCCCACCTTGAATGAAAATAGTGCCAAGAAAAAAGACCCGAAAAGGTTTTAAAGCCCCAACGGGTCCGCTGCGAAACAACATTCCTCGAAAGGAGGAATCGAAATGAAAAAGTTAATAATCTAAAGAACTAACCTTATTCTATTTTACTAAATATCATAAAGGTTTGTCAACCTAACGCAGTCTAATCATATACAATTTTCTATCACCTGTCAGAAAAAGAGATCCGTTGTCACTTAAAAATAGGCTGTCTTATATCCCTCCGGGGATAGGATTCGAACTTAAATAAAAAATATTAAAGTTGCCTCGAAGCTGTGGAAAACTTATTAAATATCAAAGAACTTGTCAATTCCATTTATCAATACTTTGAGGAACTCTTGGCCAATCTGAGGGATTTGACTCTTTAAAATCCCTGTTCCAGCTAATACTCCCATTATAATTGCTACAAATATAGCGTAGGCATATATTCTTGGCTTGTTGTCTATGTCTATCATATTTATTCTATTATTTTATTATATCATTCTACCCCAAAACCCTGTCAGCATTTCTAACCTATTAAAGCCCGCTCAGCTTTACCACGACAGCCACAAGTTCTTCTTTCTGGGATATTTTTTATAATAGCTGATACTAATTTTTTCAGTTTGGCAGTATTCTTTTTAAAGTTTGCTAACACCTCTTCAATTGAAACCGGCTTTGTCCTACCTTTGGCATAAATTCCCACATCATAATCTGTTACTAAAGAAATATTCAAATAACAAATACCAAGTTCTGAAGCTAAAACCACTTCTGGATACTGGGTCATATTAACTAAATCTCCGCCCATTTGAGAAAAGCGCAAGCTATCAGCTAAGGTTGAAAATCTCGGTCCTTCAATTACTACCACTGTTCCTTTAGGATGAGCTTTTAGTTTTAATTTTTTTGCCTGGGCCAGAGCAATTTTTCTTGATTCTGGGCAATAGGGATAAGCCATCTCTATATGGGCTACTTGGGGGCCGTCAAAAAAAGTATCTTCTCTTTTTTTAGTCTGGTCAATAAATTGGTCACAAATCACAAAATCACCTGGCTTAATCTTTGCTTTTAAAGAACCCACGGCACTGGGGGCAATAATTCTCTCAACGCCAAGTTTCTTCATCGCAGCAATATTGGCTTGATAGGGAATTTTATGGGGAGGAAGTTGATGCTTTCTACCGTGCCTAGGCAAAAAAGCAACTTTTTTGCCAAATAAATTGCCGATGGTAATTTTATCACTGGGCAAGCCAAACTTTGTTCTTACTTCAATTTCTTTAGTTTTTCCTTCAAAAAACTCATAAAAACCAGTTCCGCCGATTAACCCGATCATTTGCTTTTTTTGTTTTGCCATAAATATTTTTATGATTGATACTTTACCAAAGACCTTATTCTATATCCCTTTAATTTTTTCCTGCCATTTAAAAAACTCAACTCAATCAAAAAGTCTATTCCAATAATCTTGCCTTTTAGTTTTTTAACTAAATCAATAGTTGCTTTCATTGTTCCTCCAGTAGCTAAAAGATCATCAATTAAGAGAACTCTTTCTCCAGCTAAAATAGTATCTTTATGCATCTCAATAGTGTTGCTTCCATATTCAAGAGCATATTTTTTAGAAACTCTTTTTAAGGGAAGCTTTCCCTTTTTTCTGACAATGGCTAGGCCTGATTTTAATTTGTAAGCTAAAGCTGCAGCTAAAATAAAGCCCCGAGCATCAATTCCAACAACCTTATCAATTCTCTTATTTAAATAAGGTTTAGCTAATTCATTAATAACTTTTCTAAAAGCTTTAGCATCTTCAATTAAAGGAGTAATATCTTTAAAATTAACTCCTTTTTTGGGCCAATCAGGAATCTCCCTAATTTTTGCTTTAATCAACTTTTCCATATCTTCGTTTTACCATACTTGATTTTAATACAAAATGATGTAAAATAGCATATTATGAAAGCAATTTATATTGTCTTAATTATTCTTGTTGCTCTTGTGGCTTATTCTTTTTTTGACCAATTTTTGAGCAGTGGGAACCTCCCCATCTATTTTCAGTTGCAGAAGAATTCTTCTCAAGAAAATTCTTCAAAAACAAATAATGCCCTTACGGCAACGGTTTCTGAGCCAATAAAACAAAGGTCAAATCCTAACCCAGCCCCGGAGCCAAGAAAAGAAGAAACAACAGAAAAAACAACAAATATCTCTCCTTATTCTGGAAAAGTAAAAATTTCAGGAATCCAAGCAAAAAGTCATTCCCATCGCTCTTTAATCACATTGAGTTATTGGCTTAGAGAAGGAGACGAAATCAATATTACCAAATGGCGCATCAAATCGCGCAAAAAAGAATTTATTATTCCTCAAGCCATAGAAAAATATAAATCCTACATAACTCCTCGTGATATCATTATCAAACAATATGGCAGAGTATATTTAATTGGCAGCTCAAATCGTTTGGGAAGAAATAAAAATTTTTGCCTTAATAAATGTTTCGGCTACCTTGATCCATACCACAGATTTTATCCTTCTATTCATACTTACTGTCCTAAACCAAGTTTAGAAGAAATTTCCCATCTTAATCCCTATTGCCAAGAATTCATCCTCCGCCTTCCAAGATGTGAAATCCCGGATTATTCTGATAACCTCAAAATAGACAGAGATTCAGAATGCACCTCTTATCTTAAAGATAACTTCAGCTATAGCAGCTGCTTTAAAAAATATTCAAAAGACAAAGATTTCCTAATGAACTATTGGTATGTTTATACAGTCACTAATATTGCCCACGAACTCCATGATACTGTTTATCTATATGACCAAAACGGCCTCCTGGTAGATAAATATCTTTATTAAAACCCAATGAAATCGCGGATTTTGCTGATTGGGATGGCTGTGACTTTTCCTCCTGAATCAATTGTGTTTAATCCTAACAATTCTCCCTTAATATTAAACAAAGCACTCCCGCTAAGAGTGTTTTTTTCAAAGATGTTAGTTCTAATATAACCATTTTTTTCATCTTGACTAAAGAATTTAACAATTCCTTCGTTAACCATTTTTAGGGGGCCGGTTTTTTCCCAGATTACCCCGACCAAAAAAACTCTTTCTCCTAATCTTAGTTCATCAAAATCAGCAAAGCCAACAGTGGCTAAATTTTTCTCCTCAACTTTTATTAAAGCCAAATTTGTTTTTGAATCTCTTTTTAAAATCTGCCAATTAGGCGTTTTGCCATCAACAAAAAAAACAAAATCCTCTCCTCGGGGAACAAGTTCTGCTAAAGTAACTATTAAACCATCTGAAGTAACAATTAAGCCAGAACCTGATAAAATTTTCCCTGATTTTAGTTTAGTCCTCACTCCAACCACTGCTTTTTCAATCTTTTCAACCGCTTCTTGAAGAGCAACGTTCTCCTGAATTGTTATTTTTTTAGTTTCACTAATGGAAACTGGAAAATTAGCAAGTTGATTATAAAAAAAAGACCCTTCTCCAAAATAAGGCCAGAGAATCTGGTCAGCAAAAATCCCCCCGACCATCCCAATTACAAAAATAACAATGATTTTTAGGATATTTTTTGACATTTAAACTGAAACTTTTTCTGTTTTCTTGCCAATTTTAACTAAGTCAGCTGGGGTTCTAATTATAATTTTTTTAGCTTCGCTATCAACTACCACTTCTTCTCTTTCTTTAACCAAGCCAGCTACAATCTTTAAAGATAAGGGGTCAAGAACTTTTCGCTGAATTACTCTTTTTAAGGGTCTGGCTCCTAAATTAGGGTCAAAGCCCTGTTCTGCCAAAAGCTCTTTTGCTTTTTCTGAAACTTTAATCTTAATTTTTTTACGTTCTAAACGCCCGGCAACTTTTTTTAATTCAAGGTCAACTATTTTCTTAATTTCTGGCCTGCCGAGATAATTGAAAATAATAATCTCATCAATCCTGTTTAAAAATTCTGGCCGAAAACTTTCTTTAAGGACTTCATTTACTTTTTCTTTTAAAGATTGCTTCTCTGCGCCTTCTCTTTCTCCCAGAAAACCAAGAGAACCCATTCTGGCAATGTGTTCAGAACCAACATTTGAAGTCATAATCAAAATAGCGTTTTTGAAAAAAGCTACTCTGCCTTTGGCATCGGTCAGCCGGCCATCTTCTAAAATTTGAAGCAAAATATTAAAAACTTCGGGGTGAGCTTTTTCAACCTCATCAAGTAAAACTACGCTGTAAGGTCTTCGACGAATAATTTCAGTTAACTGGCCCCCTTCCTCATAGCCCACGTAACCAGGGGGAGAGCCAATTATTTTAGAAACAGTATGTTTTTCCATATATTCTGACATATCCAGCCGCACTAAAGCATTTTCATCATTGAATAAAAACCCAGCTAAAGCTCTGGCGGTCTCGGTCTTACCAACCCCTGTGGGTCCCAGAAACATAAATGAGCCCAAAGGACGATTTTCTTCGGAAATTCCTGCCCGGGAGCGCCGAATAGCATTGGAAATGGCTAAAATTGCCTCTCTCTGACCAATAACTCGGTGAGAAATAATTTCCTCCATTTTCTCCAGCTTCTTTGCCTCCTCTTCCATCAATCTCATTACCGGAATCCCGGTCCATTTAGAAACAACCCGGGCTACATCCTCTTCTTCTATCTCTTCTTTTAAAATCTGGCGGTTTGTTTGAATTTTAGCTAATCCTTTTTCTGTTTTCCGAACCTCTTTCAAAAGCTCAGGAATTTTTCCATATTTAATTTCAGCTACTTTTTGGAGATTAGCTTGTCTTTGGGCAATTTCCGACTGAAAAGTAAGAGTATCTATTTCTTTTTTCAGCCCCCTGATTTTTTGAATTAATTCTTTTTCTGACTTCCATTTCAGTTCAAAAGCACGGGCTTTTTCTCTCAAATCAGCCAGCGACCGATTAAGAGCGGTTAATCTCTTTTTAGCTCCTTCTTTTTTAATTGCCTGTTTTTCAATCTCCAGTTTTTGAATTTCTCTTTTTAATTCATCAAGCTGAGCAGGCTCAGATTCAATTTCCAATCTAAGAGCTGACATTGCTTCATCCATTAAGTCAACTGCTTTATCAGGTAAAAAGCGGTCGCTTATATATCTAGAAGCGAGTTCAGCTGCCGCCACTAAAGCTGAATCTTTTATTCTCAAACCATGATGAACTTCATATTTTTCTTTAATTCCTCTTAAAATAGCAATGGTATCTTCAATTGACGGCTCCTGAACATAAATCGGCTGAAATCTTCTTTCCAAAGCCATATCTCTCTCAATATATTTCTGGTATTCTTTTAAGGTGGTGGCTCCGATTGCTTTTAGCTCGCCCCTGGCTAAAGCTGGTTTCAAAAGATTTGAAGCATCAATTGCTCCTTCAGCAGCTCCTGCTCCGACCAAAGTATGAAGTTCATCAATAAAGACAATATATCTGCCGGCTGCCCGATTAATTTCTTTAAGCAAAGCCCTAACTCTATCTTCAAATTCTCCCCGATATTTTGTTCCAGCAACTAAAGCTCCCAAATCCAAACCAATAATTTCCTTTTCTTTTAAACTTTCGGGAACATCTCTCCTAATAATCCTCTGAGCCAATCCTTCAACAATAGCTGTTTTTCCGACCCCGGCTTCTCCAATTAAAACCGGGTTATTTTTTGTTCTTCGGGAAAGAACCTGCATCAGGCGACGAATTTCATTTTCCCGGCCAATTACAGGATCAAGTTTTCCCTGTTGGGCTAAAGTAGTCAGATTCCGGGCATATTTTTCAACAACCTGGTATTTTGATTCTGGCTCAGGGTCAGTAATTCTTGTTCCTCCCCGAATTTGAGCCAAGGTTTTCAAGACAGTATCATAATCTAATTTGCCAAATTCTAAAGCGCTGGTGCCCTTGCCCGCCGTAGCCTCAGCGAAGGCAGGGCCCCCGGATTTCATAAAAGTGGCTTTATCTAAAATTTCTTTAGCTTTAGTTTCAGAACCAAGCAGGCCTAAAAATAAGTGTTCCACTGAGACAAACTCATCCCCCATCTTCATTGCTTCTTGCCTAGCTCTTTCTAAAACTTTTGCCATATCCTGAGTTAAATAAAACTGGCCAAAAGTTTGAGGAGCAGCAATGGCTGGAATTATATTTAAGGCGCCTTTAGTTTTCTTTTTTAAATTTTCTATATCAGCCCCCAACTTTCTAAGCAAAGTCAAAACAACACTTTCTTCCTGAGAAAGCAAAGATAAAAGCAAGTGCAAAGCATCAATCTGCTGTTGTCCTTTTCCTTGAGCAATAGATTGGGCAGAAAGTATAGCCTCCTGTGTTTTATGAGTAAAATTAGCTCCATTCATAATACTTCTTTTTAGCACAAATTATGCCAAAAATCAACAAAAAAAGCTCTGGAATACTCCAGAGCATATATTATTTAAAAATCACTTTTTTACTTTGATCTTGGATGTCTTTCCAATCAAAAATACTACGAGAGTTGCTATTAAGACACCAACAATATTTACTATTACAGAAGCTACACCGGTTTCCATTACTACAAAATCCCAGGCACCATAGTAAGGATCATCACTATCCCTTGTACGGGCCTGAATAATTGCAATAATAAGAAATATTATGGTTGTTACCAACCAAAGCCAAGGTACCACATTATAAAAAATCCAAACAATCGTCTCCATTTTCTTTCTCCTTTCTAAATTTTTCGCGTCAATCATATTCTTCTACCTTAATACAAGTGCCTTCTGGGCAAATCACACCGCAGTTAGCACATCCAGTGCAATTTTCTTGATTAACTACTTTGGCAAACCTATAACCCTTTTCATTGGTTTTTCTTTCTTTGGACATTTCTAAAACTTTTTTAGGGCAAAAAGTTACACAAAGTTCACAACCCTTACATCTTTCTTTATCTATTTCTATTTTATATCTTTTCTTAATTGCCATTCTTTTTCCTCTCTATAATTTTAAAAGTACGTTCTTTGCTCACCCTACAACATCATCAAAAATTTGTCAATTAAAAAAGCCCCTGGTTATTTCATCAGGGGCTTTTACTTTAAAAACGCAGATTACGGTTGGGTTTCACATCACTATTGGCTCGCAGATTCTGTTTGGGTTCCACATTTTCCATGGCTCGCAAGCTTTCCTTGGGTTTCAACAGACATCTGGCTCGCATACCTCCTCTGGGTTTCAAGTTTCCTGTGGCTCGCAAATTTTCTTTGGGTTTCAACAGATATCTGGCTCGCAACTACTCCTTGGGTTTCATATGTCCAATGGCTTAGAATCAAGCGACCTGTCTTTTCTTATTGGCCTTCAAGACATCTCTCCAGGTAACAATGTCCTCATGCTCAAGCTTGTCTTTTACATAAGGTCCGATTACTGACAACCCTGCCAGTTCCCTGGAGGCCACCCAGTAATGCTGGAGGAAAATCTTGACCATCTTGCGCCGGGCTCTGTTGTGAGCATGGAGTAATTTCAAGGTAGTATCACTTTTCTTATAGGGTTTTCCATAATTTCTTTGAAGCTGGCCCCGACTAAATCTCCGGTTAAGCTGACGTTCTTTCTCTTTGAGGTATATCTCGTAGTATACAGGTGACTTCTTTTTTATCAAACAGTCAGCGATATTCCAGGCAAACGTCTTCAACCGGCCATCATAATCATTCCTCCGGCCTTTCTTTCTTCTAGGAGCTACCCCTTGCTTGCCACATTTTGGGCACTTGCCGTTAACATTGGCAGGAACAGGTAGAATTTTATCTTCAGTCTCCTCAACGCACTCAGGACATATCAGGTGCAAACCACAATGCCTCCATAAAGACGATACTCTATCGTAGCGCTCGCAGTTAGCAAACTTAGCGATTAAATTTGAAGCAAGTACCCCACCAATACCAGGGACATGAGAAAGAAATTCTTTCCATACTGGCTCAGCTAAAATGAAAATTCTCATCGGACCTTTGTGGCTCTGTTCCAGTGATAAGGCCTTTTTGGCAAGCTCTAGGGCTTTACTTAGATAATCACTTTCCTCTTTGGTTATTTTACCTTGAGCAAACATCATCTCAATAAGCTTTAAAAGATTACCATCCCTGTACTTACTATCAAAGGTTCTTTCTTCTTTCTTTTCTTCTGGTTGGTCAAAGGGAATACCCTCGCTGATATGACGCACCAAGCTGCGAATCCTATTCATCGTACTTTTACGCACATCCTGATGGTCAGCGTATCCTCCTGCAATTGTTCTTCCAATTTCACTAATTACTCGGCTATCTTTTTTTGATTCTTTCATTTCAATTCTCCCTTCTGCGAAATTTTCGCAATAATATGTTGGGTTTCATTCTTGTCGTGGCTCGCAAAATTACTTTGGGTTTCAATGGAGTTTTGGCTCGCAACGTCCCTTTGGGTTTCATTTTCTGACTGGCTCGCATACACATGATTGGGTTTCAATCTTCCCTTGGCTCGCAGAATTCTTCTGGGTCTCACTGCCATTATGGCTTATATTATCAGAATCAATCCATATTCACCTCCTTTCTTGTTTTAAAAGAGCAGTTTTAATTCGTAAATTTGTATTTTAATTATACATTTTAATAAAAAATTTGTCAATTAAAAAAGCCCCTGGTTATTTCATCAGGGGCTTTACCTTTGGGTTTTGGGAATGATTGCATTTCCCACTACCTTTGCATGTTGGACAAACAAGTTTTTCATCAAACCTATTCCTACCACTACCTCTGCAACTAATACACTTGTTTGTTCCTTTACACCTTAAACAATTTCCTTCTTTATCAAATATTGCATCCATCTTTAACTCCTTTTTAAAGAACGTTAAAAATAAAAAGCCCTTTTTGAGAAAAGGGCTAATTTGGAAAATTTTATTTATTTTTACTCAAAATCCAAACCAGCCCTTCTTGCAAAAAAGGCAAAAAAGAAATTAAATCTTGGGCTAGTTTGTTTCATAATCCTTTATTTTTACTTATTCAAAAAAACTTGTCAAGTGGATTACTCGCTTCTCTCGCCTAGAGTGGCTTCAACGGTTATTTCTTCCCAGTCCCCGTCTGTTGAAGAAGGAGGTCTTAAAATTTTCAAAACTATTTCATCTCCGGGATTATATTTCATAATAATTTTTGCCAAGGTATTCTCAGCAGTAATTTTCTCATTATTAAACTCTAAAACAATATCCCCTTCTTTTAAACCAGCTCTCTGGGCAGCTGAATCCGGCCAAACAGCCGGCTCTCCTGGCCCTCCATCAACAATCAAAGCCCCATAATCTACTGATAAATCATTTTCTTCTTTAATCTTTTCGCTTATCAAAACATAACGAACTCCCAAAAAAGGATAGACAATTTTACCTAAACTTCTCACCTGCTCAATATCTTTTTTGGCTTTGTTAATCGGAATAGCAAAACCAATACTTTGAGCCTCCAAAGCCATCGCCGTATTTATTCCAACTACCTCACTTTTTAGATTCAAAAGAGGGCCGCCAGAATTTCCTTTGTTAATCGCAGCATCTGTTTGAATAACATCTTCCAGAGTTTCAACCAGTCCCCCACCCGAGGCTGTAATAGTTCTTCCTAAACCAGAAATCACTCCAACTGAAACAGTGTTTCGAAACTCTCCCAGAGCATTGCCAATAGCAATTACTGTTTGGCCGCTCTCTAATTTATCCGAGTTGCCTAATTTTACTGTTGGAAATGACTCTAAAACAAACTCGCCGCCATCATCTACTGTTTTTTCTTGTTCAATTCTCATTACTGCCAAATCCTGAATAGGGTCTCGAGCTAAAACTTTTGCTGAAAATTTTCTGCCGTCATTAGTAAAAACCGTGTATTCCGCCTCTTCATCCAAAACTACATGCTTGTTGGTCAAAATCATCCCGTCTTCGGAAACAATAAACCCTGTCCCTCCTCCAATTTCTTTTTTTTCAGTGCCCTTCTGGCGATACTGAGGAACCTGAAACCCAAAAGGACCCGGTTCAAAATATTCCTCAAAAATTGGTAAATCTTTGGAAATAATAATGCTAACGACAGCTGGTGAGGCATTTTCCACTACTTTAATAATTGTCTCTTCTTGAGAAGTTTGAGGAAGATATTCTTCAATCGTTTCTTTCTCAACAAGCTCTTTTTCAACCGCTGACGGTAAAATATTTAGTTTTTCTAAATAATCTTTAATCTGAAAATAGAAAAAAGCGCTAGAAATAGCTCCGGCTAAAAAACCAAAAATAATGGAAACGAAAACCACCAAAGCAATTAACTGAAGGGGTTTTTTCTTTTTCCAAGATAAATTAAATTTTGGCAAATCGTATATTGACATATTATAATTATTGCAGCCTACGTTGCAATTATAGCTTGTTTTTCCTTTTTTTTAAATAGTCCAAGGAAAATCAACGCACATCAATGTGGTCTTTTGTAAATGGTTTGCTAAAAAAATAGGCCCAAACCACATTAAGAATATACCTAATCAATATTTTTAATACTCCTTCTTTTTTTAGACGGCGAGCCGAACTTTCAACTGAAAGATGAAATTTGTATCGAACTTTACCTGTTTTTCTAATTCTTAAAGCAAGGTCAGTATCAAGTCCATAAAAAATTTTTTCATTAAAACCCCCCACTTTCTTAAAGGATTCTTTCTTTATAGCAGAATTGCCACTAGTTATGCTGGCTCCGAGATTTAAAAAACGATTAAAAATAAATTCTGTTGGCATAGCTATAAATAAAACTGCTAAAAGAAAAGTAAATTTTGGAAAAAATCCACCATCTTTATAAAGATAGGGTCCGGACAAAGCTACTAGTTTTGGGTTTTTATTAAACTCCTTTAAAATTTTTTCTAAATGGTTCGGGGGTAAAACTACATCGGCATCAACAAATACCAGAATTTCTCCCTTGGCCTCTTTTGCTCCCCGATTATAAGCAATGCTTAAACCCTTACGATTTTCGTTTATCAGCTTTACCTGGGGAAAATTATTTTTTACTATTTCTGGTGTTCTGTCAGTACTAACATTGTTAACCATAATAACTTCAAAATCAACCGTCTTTTTTAAAAGAAAGATAGATGCAAGACAATGAGAAATATATTTTTCTTCATTATAAGCTGGAACAATGATTGATATCATAATTTTTAAAACAACTTCTTTGCCTCCTCCCAGATTTCGGGCTTATTTTGTTTTATTTTCAGCCAATACCACCATTCGGTTCCCCAAAGATAAAATTCTCTGAGGCCGGTCTTTTTAGCAAATTTAATATTCTTCTGAAATCGCTCTAAGTCCATACTTTTTTCTTGTTCTTCTAAAGACGAATCATAAAGTAATTTGGGACCCCAGGGTTCTGTTTGGAGTTCAACGCAAATCACTTCTTTGCCAAAAATTCTCTTAATAATTTGGGCTTTTCTATGATAAAAAGTTGAAGGGAAAAAATGAGTAAAATAAATTTTAAATTCTTTAGACCAAACCCTCCTATAGATAGTTGTTCCAACCATATCTCCATATCTGGCTGCCCGAGTCCATAATGAAAATTCCCCACTCTCTGAAATTATTATCGGTCTTTTTCGTAAATCTAAGGATTTTACTAAATCAATTTCTTTTTTTAAGAATTTTTTATCATACCAGGGGCATTCTCCAAAAGAAAAAAATGGTTCGTTTTCCACCTGCCAATATTTAATTGCTTCTGACTCTCGGTAACGCAAAACAATTTCTTCAACCAACTTTAATATTTTTTCTTGCTGTTTTTCTTTACTTAAATTAACCGCCCATTCAGGAATATGACACTCTGGCCAACGAGGAGTTTTCATCCCTATTACCAAAATAATTTTCGCTTCTCTTTTTTCTGCCTCTCTAATTTGCCAATCCAAATCATCAAAATAATAATTTCCCTCCTCTCCTCCAATGAAATCCCAATGAGCAGCTATTTTAATATCTCTTGCCCCTAAATCATCCAATATAGCTAAATAGGTCTCTCTCCAGTCCAAACCTAATCCCTCAGTATGTTTTTGGGAAAAATTAACCCCCCAAATGATATTCTCTGCTTGTTTTGGAAAGCCAATGAAAAAACAGCAAATAATGATTAAAAATAAACCTAAAATTACAACTAAAAAATAGATAAACATTTTTTTCATTTTGTTTATTTAAATACTAAAAAAGCAAGCCCTAATCCTATAAGCAAAATAGCAATAACTTTCTGTAAAATAACTTTCTTTGAAAGCCCTTCTTTTAGAATTAAAGCTGTTAGAATAAATAAGAAAACATATTGGATGCCTTGAAGGGCATTAATAATAGATAGATAAGCCAATCCTGCCAAAGCAATTGCCCAATTTTGTAAAATAAAGGCTCCGGCTCCCATACCTTGATTAAAAAGGAAAAAAGCACTGGTTTTTTTACTAAAACTGGATTTCGCAGAAAAAATTTCCTTTCTGACTTCTCTAAAAAGAATAAAAAATAAGGCAATCAGAAAAGCGCTAATTCTTATCCAAATAAAACCGGTCCAAAAAGGAAGCATTAAATATACATATTTTGTTAAAACAAAGGTTAAAGCCAAAAGAAAAGCGGTAAGTGCCGAGATTTTAAGACTTTTTACCCCCCAAAATTTTTTAGCTGGCTCGATGGTAATCAAAACGCTTCCTAAAAGAAGAAAGAGAAAAGCTAACAACTCCCAAGGCCCTAAAATTTCTTTTCCTCCAGAAAAAGAATAAGTTAAAGCAAGAGTAAAAATCGGTAAAAATCCACCAACAGCTGGAATTATTCTGGAGACTTCAAACTTTTCCAAACCCTCATAAAGTCCTAAAAGGGCAAAGATATAAATTGCTCCTGTTAATAAACAAAAAAGTATCCCAAGAACCCCGGGGATTGAAAAACCAACAAAAGGAATCAAGAACAAAGCTAAAATCCCCAGAACCCCTACATAAAAAGCATATATCTTTGGATTTGGAGGACCTTTTAAAAGATATTTATCCCCCAAGGCAACAATCGCAAAAAGGAAATAAGCTAAAATTATGAGTGCTAACCAAAGCATATTTTTTTAATATTATAAGTTCCTAATTTTTCTACTTCAATAAATCCATCCAAAGCAGCTTCGGCAAATCTTCCGCTATTTAAATAATCAAAAATCCACTGATTAGCATACCTTGGATTTTCCTGTAAAATTCCTGCTCCTATTGCCCGCAGCCATTTCCGATTAAAATCCTCCTGAGACCCAATAGAGGGAGCAATGATAGTTGGAATTCCCAAGCCAGTGTAAAAAGATAACTCGCTTGGTTTCGTCCAAAGAATATCTGTTTTTCTTAATTTTTGATTGAAAGTTTCAAAATAATTTTCTATTTTTTCAGAAAAAACTATCTCAATAGTCCTATCCAGCTTATTCTCTAACCCAAGCTTCTTAATATTTTCCAGAAAATATTCTTTAACATTTTCTCTTATGCCAGCTGATAAGATTATCCTAATTCTTTCTTCTCTAATCTTTTCAGCCAAACTTTTGACATATTCAATGACTATTTCTTTTTGAGCTCCGGCTCCTCCAATAGAAAACATTACGGTTAAGGGATGGTCTGAATTTTTAGGAAGAGCTCCTATATGTTTATCAACCAATGGTTTGTACTTCTGATAAAATCTTCCTTGAGGATCTAAATTTAAAACCCGATAAGCCAAATCTTTCTTTAAAATTTCCTGTTTTTCTGTTCCAATATTTTCTATTGGCAAAGGAAAACCAGTTAAAAAAATATTCTCTTCTTTTACCCCGTAAAGCTTTAGCCGATTAACCACCCAGGAATTAGGGGCAAAATACTTTATTTTGCTTTTTGCTGGTTCCAAGGAAACCCAAGCCCTAGAAATATCAGCATCACAAACAACACAAAAAATATCTTCTGGGTAGTTAAAAACCTCAGCCATAAAAGCCGGGGTAAAGAAAGTGGTTATTAATGGTAAAGGATTCTTTTTTAACTTTAAAATTAAATCTCTCCCCCATCCTTTTTTAATTGTAGAGAAGATTTTTTTTAAGCTAAAGGTTGGTTTGGATAAATCTCGGTGAGGGTAAAAAGTAGGAATTTTTTGAAACTTATCAAAAATTGAGAAAGCTATATTACCAATTAAAGGAATTCTTTTAAACCTTGAAATAGATTCATAAAATCCCCTGGTTGACTCCCAGACTTTTTTATCCTTTTCTGGAATTCCCTGATAATCATTGGCGTTTATGACTTTTCCATCAGGGACAAAATTTCTTAAAGGATAAGCAGTTCTCTGATGGCCATAGCCCATATTAACTGCTACTATCCAAGCATTGTCGCTTTCAAACATATTATCTTATTATACCTTATTAATCCAAAATTTCTAAGGGATTTGACAAGCTCTTTTGCTATATTAAAATAAAGATAGGTCTTCGTACTCGGTGAGGAAAGGGATTTTAAAACGGTTTGCCCTTTCCTTGCCTCGTTGTTCTTTTAAAATATTAGTCCTATACATTTCTTTAATCAACCTCCTTCAAGAAATGTTATGCGGGAACCCGGTAAGGATTATATCCTTATCGGGTCTTTTTTCTTTCTAAAGAATTCTACGAGAACAGTTCTCGTAGAGATTAGTAATTCAGGAATTTCAGTTTTTCTCTTTTATTTAATCTCCAAGCCAGAAAGCCTAAAATTAGATAAGAAATTATCAGCCAAAGCCAGTGGACGTTTTCAAAAGTTTTGGCTGCCCACCCAGCCCGAGAAAAGAAATCTACAATTTTTGTTAGATAAGTTAATAAAAACCAGCAAGGCAAAGAAAGAATCATTCCCAAGGGTTGCCAGAGTATTCCTGCCAAGCCAAAAATAAAGCCGAAAGTCATAATCCAATAAACAAAGGGTAGAATTAAAACATTAGTTAAAGGAGCTACTAAAGATATCCTGCCGAAATTATAAACCAAAATTGGTAAAGTGAAAATTTGGGCAGCAAAGGTCATTGCTATAATCTCTTTTAACCTAACAAGCTTTTGGGGAATAAACCTTAGCCATCTTCTAAAAGTAGAGGATAAATAAATAATCCCCATTGCTGCTAAAAATGAAAGTTGAAAACCAACATCATTCAACAAAAGCAAAGGATTTATAACAAGCATTATTCCTGCTGCCATTACTATAGCCCGAGAACTTACAGATTTTCTGCCAATTTTTTGTCCTAGAAGAAATAAACCACCCATGATTCCTGCTCTGACACCAGATGCTTGAAATCCTGTCATAGCAATAAAAAGAAAGATAATAATTATTGAAATATAAAATGCCTGGCCCCGCCAAAATCCCAGCCAGAGCAACAAAGACATTAAAATGCCGCTTAGTATAACAACATGCATGCCGGAAACTGCTGTAATATGACGAACACCAGCAATATTTAATTTCTCTTTCAAATCCTGAGACATTCTATTTTTATCTCCTAAAAGCATTGCTCCTAAAATTGAACTTTTGGGAGGCGATAATGAGCTGTAAACGCCTTGTCTTAATTTATCTTTGAAAAATAAAATTCCTGCATAAGATGCAGAAATAAAGTTTTTATACTCTTCCCTACTTAACAATTCAACTTTTGGATAATAAACCACAGAATAGATTCCATCTTTAACTAAATAATTTTTATAATTGAAATCTTCAAAAATAGGAGGAGTTTGCAACTTACCTGTAATCTTTAATTCATCGCCGTATTTATACTCAGGATAACGTCCAACTGTTGCTAAAATCTTCCCCCTATCAACTTGTATTGTAAGCTTTATATTATTTTCTCTAACATCCGGTTCCTTCACTACTGCCCCAATCAAAGTAATTTCTTCTTCTGAATCGTTATATTTTCTTAATTCATAATTCTTAATTCTTAATTCCAACACTTGGTATCTCCAAATCCCTAAAATTAAAAAGACAAAGCAAAAGCAAAAATAAAAAATCTTTGATTTATCCACAGTTTACTTTTTACTTATATATTATAAAATAAATATAGTAACTTTAATTCTCTCTTTAACCTTTTTAGGAGGATCTAATTATGGTAAAGAGAAAACGGCTGGCTACGGCAAGTACTCACTTTTACTAAGTAAAGAAGAAAAACAAAAGTGAATTAGTCGTAGAGCACAGCCAACGAAAAGGCCGGGTTTATCTAAAAGCTCGGCCTGTTTTTATCTAATTTGACAAACTTCAAAAAATGGAGAAATTGCTTTTTTAATCTCCGAGAGATATTTTTCAGAATAAGGTTTTATTTTTTTAAATTTTGGGTCAATGGTTTTTTCTGGCCGAAAGTTTTGAAGATAATATTTTTTAGCTGGGGAAATCCATCTGGCAATTTTCAAGATATCTTTTTTCTCCAAAACAGTAGGTATTACCGTGGTCCTAAATTCACAATCTATTTTGTCTTCTTTCAATATTTTAATGCTTTTTTCTATATTTTCAACTTTTGAATATAGTTCTGAGTATTTTTCCTTGGGAAGTTTCACATCCATAGCTACATAGTCAATTAAATTATTATCAATTAACTTTTTTAGCATCGTTGGATTAGAGCCATTAGTATCAAGTTTTACTGAATATCCAAGTTTTTTTATTTCTTTGGCAAAATTTGGCAAATCTTTATTAATGGTTGGCTCTCCTCCACAGACCGTCACTCCTTTCAATAATCCTTTTCGTTCTTCTAAAAACTCAAAAAATTCTTTCTCTGAGATTTTAGGTTGCTTTTTAATTTTTTCTGGAAGAACAAGCTCCGAACTGTAACACCAGGGACAGCAAAAATTACAGCCAGCCAGAAAAACCGTGGCAGCTAATTTGCCAGGATAATCTATTAAAGTAAGTTTTTGTAATCCGCCTATAATCATTAGTTAATTAAATAAAAAAATCCCTTTAAAGTCAACGAGTTCAGGGATATACTTAGAAAGTAATTATACTTTTATTTTAAACTCTTTCCTCTCTTTAAATTCCCGGCGCTTGCCAATATGCCATTGGGACACGGGACGAATGTACCCCACAATTCTTGAATAAACCTCGCAAGGCTGCTTGATTGTGCATTTCGGGCAATAAAAGTGTTCTCCAGTCAAATAACCATGACTAGGACAGATTGAAAAGGTTGGGGTCAAAGTAATATAAGGTAAATGGAAATTCTCAAAAACTTTTTTAACTAAATTTTTAGCCATCTGGGAATCATGAATCCTTTCGCCCAAAAATATATGGAGAACTGTGCCTCCTGTATATTTACATTGAAGTTCATCTTGGAGTTTTAAGGCATCAAAAATATCATCAGTATAGTTAACCGGCAGTTGAGAGGAGTTTGTATAATACGGTGCTTCTTTTGTACCGGCAGTAACAATATCCGGATATTCGTCTTTGTCAGCTTTTGCCTGACGATAGCTCGTCCCCTCGCCAGGAGTAGCTTCAAGATTATATAAATTCCCGGTTTCCTCCTGATATTTAATTAATCTTTCCCGCATAAAATCCAAAAGTTCAAAAGCAAACCTTTTTCCCCGACGAGAACCTACATCCTCTCCAATAAAATTCAAAAGAGCTTCATTCATCCCTATTAACCCAATAGTTGAAAAGTGGTTTCCAAGGTAAGAATTTCGTATTTTTTTAACCGAAGCTAAATAAAATTTTGAATAAGGATAGAGGCCTTTTTCCATAAAATTATCTAAAGCTTTCCTCTTAATTTCCAAACTCTCTTTAGCTAAGTCCATTAGATTCTCTAATCTTTCAAAAAACTCTTTTTTGGTTTTAGAAAGATAACCAATCCGGGACAGATTTATAGTTACTACACCCAAGCTTCCTGTTAAGGGCTGTGATCCAAACAATCCTCCTCCTCTCATATAGAGTTCTTTCTTTGACAAACGAAGCCGGCAACACATCGAACGGAAATCCTCTGGACGCATATCTGATTGAATGAAATTCTGGAAATAATTAACCCCGTACTTTGCGGTTGCCTCCCACAAAGGATTTAGAGCCGGATTATCCCAATCAAAATCTTTAGTTATGGAAACTGTTGGAATAGGAAATGTAAAAGGTCTTCCTTTAGCATCACCTTCCATTAATTCTTCGTAAAAAGTCCGAATAAACATATCCATCTCTTCCTGAAACTCGCCATAGGTCTCTTTTTGGGGCTCGCCTCCAATAATTACTGGCTGCTTAGCCAGAAAAGAGGGTGGCTTAATATCAAGAGTTACATTTAAGAAAGGGGTCTGGAAACCAACTCGAGTGGGCACCATACAATTATATAAAAATTCCTGCATTGCTTGTTTAACCTGAGGGTAGCTTAAACCATCATAACGGATAAAAGGAGCAAGGAGTGTATCAAAATTAGAAACAGCTTGCGCACCTGCCGACTCACCTTGGACTGTATAGAAGAAATTTACCAACTGACCTAAAGCTGTTCTGAAATGTTTTGCTGGACGGCATTCCAGTTTTCCTGACACCCCTCTAAATCCTCTCTTTAGTAAATCATAAAGATCCCAACCCATACAATATGTACTAATACTTTCTAAATCATGGATATGGAAATCTTCGTTAAGAGCCGCTTCTCTTATCTCTTTAGGATAAATTTTGTTTAACCAATATTTCTTAGAAATATCTGTAATTGCATATTGATTCAAACCCTGCAAAGAAAAAGTCATATTAGCGTTTTCGTAAACCTGCCAATCAAGTTCTTGCAAATATTTATCAATCCTTTCGCTTGACTCATCAACAACTGCTACTGCCTCGCGGATTCTTCTTCTTTGCTCACGGTATAGAATATATGCTCGGGCGGTCTCAACTAAGCCATCCAAAATTAAAACTTCCTCAACAATGTCCTGAATCTGTTCTACTTGAGGAATTTCATCTTTTTTAAAGCGACGATTTAAAAATTTAACCACCCTATCTGAAAGTTTTTTTGACCTTTTCCCATCGCCCTGACCAGTTGCAGTTATGGCTTTAAAAATAGCATCAGTAATTTTTTCTTGCTCAAAATCTACAATCGTCTCATCCCTTTTTTTTACCTTCGTAATTTTTCTTTTGGAAAATTTTGGAAGGTGAACTTTGGTAATTCTATTTTTCATAAAAAATAAGAACCATGAAACGCTCTCGCGTTTCAGAACCTTGATTCGCTAAGGTATATAAATATATAGTCTTGAATTAAAAATCAATTATTCTATTTTAACTCATAAAAAAAACGGGTCAAGCCCCGTTAGAAACCAAAAACTGTGGATAAGTCCCTAATTTCTCTTTTTTAGAACCCTGTGGCGATTACCGTCACTTTTATCTCTCCTTTTTTTAGTTTCTCATTCTGAATTGCTCCAAAAATTACTTTTGCTTCTGGAGAAACCTCCTGAGTGATAATTTTAGCCACCTCATCTATTTCAGACAAACTAATATCTTTGCCTCCAGAAACATTAAATAAAACTCCCTTTGCTCCTTTGCAAGACAAACCAAGCAAAGGAGAACTAAGAGCTTTCTGAGCTGCCTCTTTTGCTCGCTCTGAGCCCGTAGCTTTTCCTATGCCAAACAGGGCAGAGCCAGAGTCCTTCATAATTGCTTTAACATCAGCAAAATCAATATTAATTATTCCAGGCAGGACAATCAAATCAGAAATCCCCTGAACTGCCTGTCTTAAAATTTCGTCACAAACCCAAAAAGCATTTAAAACTGTAGTTTTTGGTTCTAAGATTGAAAGTAACTTATCATTGGAAATACTAATTAAAGTGTCAACTTTTCCTCTAAGTTTTCTCAAACTATCCCGAGCAATTTCCATCCGTTGAATTCCCTCAAAAGAAAAGGGCTTGGTAACTACAGCCAGTGTTAAGGCTCCTGATTTTTTAGCGATATCAGCCACAATAGGAGAAGCCCCGCTTCCACAGCCGCCGCCCATACCGCAAGTAATAAAAAGCATATCTGAGCCGCTTAAAACTTCTTGAATTTCCTCTCTTTGTTCTTTAGCTGCCTCCTTCCCTGTTTCAGGATTCATCCCTGTTCCTAAACCCTTGGTTAAATTTTTGCCAATCCGAATTTTCTGATGGGCTTTAGTTCTCTGAAGGTCTTGGGCATCAGCATTTACGGCAACTAATTCCACACCTTTAATTTTACACCTCATCATCCGGGAAATTACATTTGACCCTGAACCTCCCACTCCAACTACTTTAATTTTTGTATTTGAAGTCATGGTCTATGGTATAAAAACTCTAAATATCTTTTTTAATTTATTTTTAATTCCTTTTCTAGAGCTTGGAAAATTCCCTTGTTCCTCTTCCGAATCAACTCCTTCTAAAATTAATCCATAAAGAGTAGATAAGCTCGGGTCCTCTTGAAAGGCGGGAGAAACTTGGGAAACTCCAATGCGACAGGGCAGTTTTAATTCTTTTTTCGTCAATTCTCTAATCCCTGGTAGCTTTGCTCCTCCTCCGGTTAAAACTACTCCAGCCGGAAGTAATCTTTGACGAGAAATTTTCTTTAATTCTTTATTAGATATCGCGAAAATTTCCGAAACTCGAGCTTCAATAATATCTGCTAATGCTTTTTTTGAAAAAATAAGTGGCTCTTCCTGCTCAATTTTTATTTTCTTTTTCTCTTTAGAAGACGCCAGGCAACTTCCAAATTCCAACTTTATTTTTTCTGCGGTATCAATATCTGTTTTGAGGCAAATGGCAATGTCACCGGTAATATGACCTGACCCGATAGGAAAAACAGCGGTATGGATTAAATTCCCTTCTTCAAATACTGCTAATCCGGTAGTCCCGGCTCCAATATCTAAAACGCAAACTCCCAATTCTTTTTCTCGGGGAGTTAGGACTGCCCGGGCGCTAGCTAAAGGATCAGGAAATAAATAGTTAATCTGGAAACCGGAATTTAAAATACTTTGGCTGGAATTTTTTAAATAAGGAGAAAAGCCACAAAGAATCAATGTTTCTGCTTCTAATCTTACTCCTTCCATTCCTATCGCCTCCCTCACCCCTCCCTCTCCATCAACAATAAACTCTTTGGGGAAAACTTCAATAATTTCTTTATTTGAAGGAAGAGAAATAGCCTGGGCAGCCTGTAAAACCCTTGCAATATCTTCTTCTGAAATTTTTTGGTCGGCTCGAGAAACAGAAACTAATCCTCGAGAAGAAGTGCAAAATATATGCCCTCCTCCAATGCTGGCATAAACGTTGTCTATTCTTCGGCCACAATCTTGCTCAGCTTTTTCCTTTAAAGAAGAAACAATTTCTGCTACTTTGGGAACATCAATCACCACTCCTTTTCTAATTCCCAAAGAAGCTTGCTGGTTATAGCTCAAAATTTCAAAATCTGCTTCCCCGGGTTTTTTAGAAACAGTAAGCAGCTTTATACTACCTGAGCCAATATCTAAAGCAGTTATAATGTAAGGCCTTGGCATAAATTAAATTTGAGATAAATAATAACTTTGTTTATTCTCCATTACCTCAGCTTCTTTTTTAGTTTTTTCGTGCTCATAACCCAAAAGATGTAAAATACCGTGAATTAAAACCTGAGCTAATTCTTTTTTAAATGTTGAATTATATCTCTTAGCATTCTTCTTAACCTCCCTGAGGCAAATAACAATCTCATTTAATCCATTATCAAAAGATAAAACATCCGTTACCTTGTTCTTGCCCCGATATTTCTTATTTAGTTTTCTCATTTTCCCCTGGCCAACGAAAACGATAGATAAACCAACTTCTTTTCTATCTTCACCTTTTAAAACTTTTTTTGCAACCCCTTTTAAAAATTCCTCATCAACAGAACTGGTAGTTAAGTTGTTAATTTCGAGCATTTTAATTGTTTTAGGTTCTCATAAATTAAGAAGCTGAAAGTAACAGAGAACGGGGTAATAAATATGTAAATAATATTTCTAACAAAAGGAATGAATCCAACAATGCAAAGAACTAAGATAATAAGAAAAGTTAGCGCCAGATATCTCCAAAAAACCTTCCACCAATATCCTTTTATTAATTGCTTACTTCTAAAAAGAGCCTTCATTCCTTTTATATCTTCTGAGACTAAAACATAGCCCGCTAAACTAAACCAAAGACTAAAGATAATTCCAGGAATAATAAAAAGCAAAAAACCCACCATTGTAATAAGCCCAACCAAAATAGAAATCCACCAATAGGAAAGTATTTTAGACCAACCCTTAGTAAATGATTCTTTAATGCCAATTTTCTGATCTCTTTCTTTGATAGCATAGAGCAAAGCTATAGACGCCCAAAGATTAACAACAAACGCCATAATCCCCAAAACAATCATTACTGACAAGGTAAGGGGTAACAAAATAAGGCCTAAGGATTTATAAAAGGCAATAAATGATAAATTAAAAAATAAAGGCAAAAGAAAAAAGGGGATAAAAAGCAAATAAACAAGAAAGGGGATAACCGCTATTCCAAGAAAAACTCCAATCCTACTTTTATAAATCTGAAAGGTTTTCCTTAATAATTCACCTGGCCCAACTAGAGATGAAACCTGTTGATTTTCCATATTTATGTCTCTTCTGTGGTTAATAACTCTTTTACAACTTTACTTACTAGTCCTCCATCTGCTTTTCCTCTAACTTGAGGCATCATCTCTGCCATCACCCTTCCCATATCTTTTATTTCCGTAGCCCCAACTTTTTCAATAACTTCTTTAGCTATTCTTTTAATTTCTTGTTCCGAGAGCTGCTCTGGCAAATACTTTTCTAAAACTTCCATTTCTGCTTTTTCTTTTTCAGCAAGCTCTTTTCTTTCGCCTTTCTCAAATCCTAAAATCGCTTCTTTTCTTTTTTTAATCTCAGAAGAAATAACTTCAATTACTTCCTCGTCTGTTAAATTAGATTTCTCAGCAAGTTCTTTCTCAGTTAATTCTGGCTCCTCTTTGGAAATTTTATATCTCTTTTCCTTTTCCTTACTCAAAATAGCAGCCAAAAGCATCCGCAGAGTAGAACAGGTGATTTCATCACCTCTTTTAAGAGCTTGATTAAGATCGCTTTGAATTTTATCTTTTAGCATTAATCTGCTTACCCCGTTAGAAGTCAAAGATTTCTAACGGGGCTTACCTAATTTTTCTAATTTCTCGTATTCTCTTTTCAATTGTTCTCTTCTCAGAGCTGATCTTTTTTTCATCTGACGACTTTTTGCTCTTCCCCTAAAACGGGTTTTTCTGGCCCGAAGCAAAATCCCGCTTTGTTTCATTCTTCTTGAAAAGCGGCGAACTAAGCTCTGTGATGTTTCTCTCTCTTCTTTTTTTATTTCTAAAGGCATATTTCAAGGCATCCTCATTGGTCTTCCAGCTAAGAGATGCAAATGTAAATGGTCAATTAGCTGCCCAGCGCTCCTGCCAACATTAATTATTAATTTATAGCCCTTTAAGTCTTTTTCTTTGGCTATTTTTTTGGCAGTTAAAATTATCTCCCCCATTAATGTTTTATCTTCAACTCCAAGATGGTCCACTGAAGGAATGTGTTTTTTAGGAATAATTAAAAGGTGGACCGGGGCCTTGGGATTAATATCTTCAAAGGCCATAATTTTTTCGTCTTCATAAACAAAATCTTTGGGTATCTCCTTATTTGCAATTTTACAAAAAATACAATCTCTCGTCATATAAACATATTAACATTTAAACAAAATTCAAATTCAGAATGTTTAGATGTTTAAATGCTAAAATGTTAAGATGATTTCTTTAGTTTCTTTCTCATCGTTGCTACTACTTTATCCAGCTTCACTATTTCCTGCTTCCCGCTCTTCATATCTCTGATTATAATTATCCCTTCCAAAGATTCTTTCTGTCCAAGAATAAGAGTATATCTTGCTCCAACTTTATCAGCTCTGCTCAACTGGGCTTTTAAAGAATCCCTACCAAAAGATTCAGCAACCCTTATTTTTGCTTTTCTAAAATCTTCCAAAAGCTTCAAACTTTTCCTCTTTGCTAAATTACCAAGTTGAGCTAAAAATATCTGAGCTTCAGCTTCTTTATCCGCCCGTTTTATCTCTTGGGACTTCATCAAATTTATAATTCTTTCTATTCCGACTGCCGCCCCGCAAGCTGACGTTTCCTTTCCCCCCAAAAGCTTAACTAACCTATCGTATCTTCCCCCGCCTGCTAAAGCGTTCTGGGAACTTTCTTTCTTTTCAGCTGCCCCAGGAAAAATTTCAAAAACAGTTTTAGTATAATAATCAAGGCCTCTAACTAAATAAGGATTAAGATTATAAGGTATTTCAATTTCGTCCAAAAATTCCAAAACCTCTTTAAAATGTGAGTGGCATTCTTCACAAAGATGGTCAAGTATCTGAGGCGCCTCAGCTTTTATGGGCTGGCATTTTTCTTCTTTGCAATCTAAAATTCTTAAAACATTTTCTCTAAGCCGTTTTTTACAATCAGCACACAATGAGGCTTCCCTTGTCCTGAAATAATTTGCTAAAAGTTTTTTATAGTAGGGCCGGCAATTACTATCTCCAATACTATTTACCTCAACAATTAAATTCTTTAATTTAAGTTCTCGCAAAATATTATAAAAAATCTGGATAATCTGAGCGTCTATTACCGGACTTTTTTCTCCTAAAACCTCGAAGCCGAATTGCCAAAATTGACGGTATCTGTCAGCCTGGGGCCGTTCATGGCGATAACAAGGGCCAAAATACCAAAGTTTTAATGGTTGAGGCAAGTTTTGCATGCCATTTTCAATATAAGCCCTAACTACCGGAGCAGTCCATTCTGGTCTCAAACTCAAAGAATCTCCTCCTTTGGTTTTTAAACTATACATTTGCTTTTTTACAATGTCAGTGGCCAATCCAATCCCTTTGGAAAAAAGCTCTGTTTCTTCAACAATGGGAGTATCAATTTTTCCAAATCCATAAAAATCAGCAATATTGGAAACTATATCATAAATCTTTTGATAATATTTCTGCTCTTCTGGTAATATATCGCGCATCCCGGTTGGACGTTGAAACTTGGGTTTTCTCATAAATCAATACGAAGGGGCCTCAAACTTGGCCGCAGCAACAAATGGCCAAGCTCTGAAAATTACCCGGCCAATAATATTTTCTTCAGGCAAGGCCCCGAATCTTCTTGAATCAAAAGAATAAGAACGATTATCGCCCAAAACAAAATATTCATTTTCAGCCAAAATAACCTTGGTATTTCCTGATGTCGATAAATCAGAAAAGAGATATTCTGATTCGTCTAAAACTTGGGAGAAGCCATCCTTATAAATTATTGTCTCACCATCTTTAATCTCCACGGTTTCTCCTGGAAGACCAATAACTCTTTTGATAAAACGTTGGGAAGGATTTTGGGGAGATTTAAAAACTACTACCTCTCCTCTCTGAGGAGTCTTAAAGCGATAGCTAATCTCATCTATAATCAAATAATCGCCATTTTCAAAACTCGGGTTCATTGACTGACCCCTCACAAAAAACGGTTGAAATAAAAAATATCTAATCGGAACTACTATTACAGCAGCAATGACAACTATTTTTGCAATCTCCCAGATGAATATGAAAAACTTTCTCATGATTTTTCTATTATAGCAAATATTATTTATTTATGCAATAAAAAATAAGGGCTATTTCTAGCCCCTTTTATCCTCTCCTAAGTTCACTGCCTCTGTCTCTTCTTTTTTTTCTTTAAAAATCGATCCAAATATTCCCTCTATCTCTTCTTTGATGCCCTGCATAATCTCCTGTATAAATTCTTTGGTTTCGGTGTCCAAAATATCTGAATTCTCTTCAATTATACGAAAAACACGAGGGAAAATTCTCTGAATAATTTGCCCATCTACAGATAAAAATTTTGTGAGTCTCTTATCAACCCGTTTAATTTTCTCCTCAAGTTTAGTAATGCGTATATGCGCCCATATACCTACTAAAACTATTATACCAAAACCAAAGATCAGCCATGGAATCATTGCTCCCATTTCAGGTCTCCTTTCATTTTTGATTAATAATACTCTTAAAGAACGATATCCTCCCTTCTAACAAAATTATTAATCCTTGTCAAATAAAAAGAGCCGAGGTATTATCTCGGCTCACAAAGCAATAGACATATTGTCTTTGCTTGGCCACGCTGCCTGTTCTATGGGAAATTGTCGTTACAACAGGATGATGGCCTGCTCGAGGCACCTTCGTCTTAGCCCCTTAGCTACAACTGCCAGGTCTTTCTTCTTTTTTGCCGAACCGTAGAACAAAGTTTTCTCGTACATAATTTCTACCCAACCTTTCTTAACATGTTTGTTCATCGAAAGATTCATAACATTTTTGTTTAGCCCTGACAAGCTAAAAAACTAATTAACCTCCTTTCTTATACCCTGTTGACAAAACATAAAAACTGGTTTTGTACATCATTCTACTCCAAGAGCCAGATTGCTTTTTCAAAGGAACAATAAAGAACTGTTTTTTTAGTATAATCCCGTTAAAAAATCCTGTCAATAGTAATTTTTCCACAAGAATAATTATTTGGTATAATAATACAACATGACAATTATTGTAGGTCTTGGGAATCCCGGGAAAAAATATATATATACTCGGCATAATATTGGTTTTCAAGTTGTTGATGAATTTGCCAAGGAAAATAATTTCCCTGAATTCAGATTATCTAAAAAATTCAACTCTCTTGTTTCAGAGAGTATTTTAAATAATGAAAAAATAATTTTAGTCAAACCCCAAACTTTTATGAATAAATCCGGCGAAGCAGTGAGCGCTTTAATTAACTTTTACAAAACTAAAGAAATAATTATAATTCACGACGATATTGATTTGCCTTTAGGAAAAATTAGAATTTCTAAAAATAGAGGCGCAGCTGGCCACAAAGGCGTGGAATCAATAACTAAAGAAATTGGCACCAAAAACTTTACAAGATTCAGAATTGGAATTTCACCCAAAATAGGAAAATCAAAAAATGTAGAGAAATATGTTCTTCAAAAATTTGACAAAGAAGAAGAGAAAATAATAAAACAAGTTATCAAAGAAGCAATAAAAAAAGCTTAGCCAATCATTTAGCTAAGCTTTCGGCACCAACGATATTCAATTCAACAAAATAAATTACTGCCTTTTTCTGCTTCTGGCCCCTCACCCAAACTTCACCATCTACTGCAACTGCTCGTCGGATTGAACGTTCCGGTCTAGCCTCATCTTCGAGGACTACAATTTTAGGATTCTTCTTTTCTGGCTCATTTTCTTCAGCTTCTCTTACAGGTATCTCTAAAGTTACAAAATCACCAGGAAAAACAGGACCAAGAGACTTGATATGAGCTTCTCTAAAAGGAGCTAATTTACCATTAAGTTTAGGATACTCATCTGTTTGTTGGACTAACCAAACTCCCAAAAGCTGAGCTGCCATGTCTCCAAACTCCATTCCTCTAGTGATTGGCTTTCCGCCAATTTCATGTCCCGCGCAGATTTCTGGTCTCATTAAAAGTTCACCAATAATTTTCTTGCGAGTGAATATAGCTCGGTCCAAAAGAAGCATTCTTCCCGTATGAGGAAGAGTTGACTTGATCTGTTCTGTATCAATAACTCTTTTTTCCCTCTTTAAAAAACTGGCCCCGCCTATAATAAACCTTTTTACTCTTTTTTTAGCGTCTTTCATTGCCGCCTTCTCCTTTCTTTATAATTTGTCAATGTGCTTTGTAATTTTAATTCAAGATTAAATAATCATACAATAGCGAATCAAGGTTCTGCGGGCAAAGCGAGCAGGTTCTTATATAATACCAAAGAATTAAAAGAATTTCAAGTTTTTTTTATTTTACCCCGTTAGAGGTTAATGTTATGATTTAAGAATGGAAAAAATAACAATAGAAGACAAGGATTATCCAGAACAGCTTAAAAGAATCAAAAAAGCACCGAAAATTCTCTATTTTAAAGGCGAAATTAAACCAGATGAATTATGTTTCGCCGTGGTCGGCACAAGGAGATGCTCTTCTTATGGAAAGCAAGTAGCCCTGGAAATTGCAGGTAACTTAGCTGAATCTGGACTTACTATTGTTAGTGGTTTAGCTCCGGGAATTGATACTTTTGCCCACACAGCAGTAGTTGAGCAAGGAAGAAGAACAATTGCTGTTCTTGGCACCGGTCTTGATGAAAAAAGCATCTATCCAAAAGAAAATATTAAATTAGCCAGAAAAATTGTTGATTCAGGAGGCCTTTTAATTTCAGAATATCCTCCGGGAACAAGAGGTACTCGCTTCACTTTCCCTGACAGAAATCGAATAATCTCAGGTCTTTCTTTGGGAACATTAGTAATTGAAGCTAAAGAAAAAAGCGGGGCTTTAATTACTGCTAATTTTGCTTTTTCTCAAAAAAGAAAGGTATTTGCCGTGCCAGGCCCAATTTATGCTTTAAACTCTCGAGGCCCCCACATCCTGATAAAAAAAGGAGCTAAGCTCCTTGACAAAGCTGATGACATCTTGCAAGAATTAAATTTACCCGCCCACCTCGCTTCGCGAGGCGAGGTGGACGGGTATGACAACCAAACTCTTGAAGAAAATCTGATTTTAAATACTCTAAAAGAAGAATCCTTGTATATTGATAAAATCATTGAAAAAACAAAATTAAAGGCAACCATTGTAGCCAGTACTCTTAGTGTTTTAGAAATAAAAGGAAAAGTGAGAAACTTAGGAAGAAATATTTATGCCTTACGGCGTTAATCGAAAATTGGAAATTTTATGAACCTCGTTATTGTCGAAAGCCCAACTAAATCAAAAACCCTTCAAGGCTTTTTAGGGCCCAACTATACAGTTAGGTCTTCTTTTGGGCACATCCGAGATTTGCCGGAAGATGAGCTTGGTGTGGATATTGGAAAAGATTTTAAACCAAAATATATTATTCCTCTAAAATCAGAAAAAGTTATTCGGACTCTAAAAAGCGAAGTTCAAAAAGCCAAAATAACTATTTTGGCTACTGATGAAGACAGAGAAGGAGAAGCTATTGCCTGGCATCTTTCCCAAGCTCTTGATTTAAAAAAACCAGAAAGAATTGTTTTTCATGAAATTACTAAATCAGCAATTGACCAAGCCCTGAAAAATCCCAGAGGAATTAACAAGGATTTAGTTGACGCTCAACAGGCACGAAGAATCCTAGACAGAATTGTTGGTTATAAACTCTCGCCTTTTTTATGGAAAAAAGTGGCCCGGAGGTTATCTGCTGGAAGAGTCCAATCAGTCACGGTAAGATTAGTGGTGGGAAGAGAAAAAGAAATTGAAAATTTTGTTCCTCAAGAGTATTGGACAATCGAAGCTTTGCTTAAAAAGCAGAAACAAGAAAACAAATTTAGCGCCCTGCTTGTCAAAAAAGATGATAAGGCAATTCCCAAACTTGGTATTAAAACAAAAAAAGAAACAGATAAGATTGTTAAAGATTTGGATGGAGCTGAATATAAGGTTGGAAAAATTGAGAAAAAAGAAGTAAAAAAGAATCCCCTACCGCCATTTACTACCAGCACTCTCCAACAAGAGGCCTGGAAAAGATTTAAGTTTCCAGCAAGATTTACAATGGGTCTTGCACAGCAACTTTATGAAAAGGGACATATTACTTATCACCGAACCGATTCTTTAAATCTTTCTAATCTTTCTCTCTTTGCAGCTAAAAAATTTATTGAAAAAAATTTTGGCAAAGAATATTGGGCAGGATTTCTAAGAAAATATAAAGCAAAAGGCAGGGTCCAAGAAGCTCATGAAGCAATCCGTCCTACCTTTGCCCAAAAAACACCAGAACAGATAAAATTAGAGAAAAACCAGCAAAAACTCTATGATCTTATTTGGCGGAGATTCATTTCATCACAAATGGCTCAGGCGAGATTCGATTCGACTGTCGTCGAAATCGAAGCAAGAAACAAATATACTTTTCGAGCTAGTGGGCAGATTATGAAATTTGATGGATTCTTAAAAGTTTATCCCCTTAAGTTTGAAGAAAATGAATTACCTGACTTAAAAGAAAAAGAAATATTAGATTTAATCAAACTTATCCCCTCTCAACATTTTACCCAACCTCCCCAAAGATATAGTGAAGCTACTTTAATCAAAGCTTTGGAGCAAAATGGAATTGGTCGCCCTTCAACCTATGCCCCAATTTTATCAACAATTCAAAACAGAAATTATATTGAAAAAGATGAACAAAAGAAATTCTGTCCAACCGAAATTGGAATAGTGGTTAATGACCTTTTAGTAAAACACTTTCCCAAAATTGTAAATATTAAATTTACCGCGGAGATGGAAGAGGATTTAGACGAAATTGCCCAAGGAAAAGAAAAATGGGTTGAAGTTTGCCAAGATTTTTATGGCCCTTTTGAGAAAAATCTCCGGAAAAAATATCAAGAAGTTGATAAGAAAGATATTACTGAAAAGCCGACTAAAAAGAAATGTCCGAAATGTGGAGCTCTTTTGGTAATCCGCTTAGGGAAATTCGGAAGATTTTATGCTTGTCCCAATTTCCCAAAATGTAAATATACTGAATCCTTAGAAGAAAAAACCTTGGGGATAAAATGTCCTAAATGCGGCAAAGGAGAAATTACTGAGAAAAGGACTAAAACTAGGAAAGTATTTTATGGCTGCAATCAATTTCCAAAATGCGATTTTGCTTTGTGGGACAAGCCTATAAATGAAAAATGCCCAGAATGTAATACACTATTAATTGAAACAAAAAAGAAGCAAATCAAGTGCTCCAATAAAGATTGCCAATTTGAGAAAAAAGTGGTAGAATAAGAAAGTTAAAAAAGCCTGGGTGGCGGAATTGGTTTACGCGCATCGCTCAAAACGATGTGAGAGCAATCTCATGTGGGTTCGAGTCCCACCCCAGGCACAAAAAATAGAACGTTAAAAACTTTATACTTGAAAGCGAGGAATAAAATGACAAACTCTAAAATATCTAAAATTATTGTGTGGTTTCTGGCCAGCTTAGTTTTAATTGCCTTTCTTCAGTCTTATTGGTCCACACTTGAGGATGCCGTAGCAAAACCTTTAGTGCGCTGGACTGTTTTATCAACCGTATTCGGCTTGGAGATAATAGGCTATGAAATTATCCAAGAAGATAATATTATCCGTATCGGTGATATGAGAGTTAAAATAACCAAAGGCTGCAATGGATTGAAAATAATAATTGCCTTTTTGATGTTCAGTAGCTTAGTGACATTGTTGGTTAAATCTTCGTGCTGGGAAAAACTAATTGTCCTGGCCTCAAGCCTGCCCATTGCTCTGCTTTGTAATACAATACGAATAATAATCATTATGCTCGCTTTAACTCTCGGTAACGAGCATTGGGGGAAAATAATCCATGACTTTAGTGGAATTGCTGTGCCAGTAGGGTTAATAGCGATATATACTGAACCTTGGTTTTTAAAAAAACTTACCACTCCTCCAATGAAAAAAAGCCCATAATAATTACACGGAAAAAAGTTGAATAAAGCATCTCAGCCAAAAATAAATGCCTCGTTCGCGAGGCATTTTTTTATTATTGAGATAATTGCTTTATTTGAAAATCTTATATAGCAACCAGCCAGAGAGAATGCCAATGAAAGCGCCAGCGAGAATATCAGTTGGCCAGTGGATGCCGGTAAAAATTCTAGCTAAACAAATCAGAAAACTGGCTATAAAAAATAGAATTCCTATTTTTTTATTATGAAGATAGACAATAAAGGAAAGAGCGAAAAAGAAAGCTGCATGACCAGAAGGAAAAGAAGCTTTGTTATGAGTCAAAAGCAAATTAACATTGTTTTCAACAAAAGGCCTTGACCGTGACCAAAGCCAGCGAATAAGCTCTACAACAATAAACCTTGCCAAAACAGCAGAAATAATTGCCTGAAAAACCATCTTCCAGTACTTTTTAAGTTTCAATAAAAATAAAAGCAAACAAAAAACTACAACATATTCAAAATATTCAGCGAGATAAATACCTAAAGTATCAAGCCAAAGCCATCTACCAGCGAATTGATTTATTTGTTGGAATAAGTATAAGTCCATACTAAGTTTTTAAGCAAGCAAGCAATGGTCATAGGACCAACGCCTCCGGGAACTGGAGTAATATAGCTTGCTTTTTTAGAGACGCTTTTGAAATCTACATCGCCGGCTGCTTTCCTCTTTTTATTGTGAGAAAAACCAACATCAATTATTACTGCTCCTTTTTTAACCATATCTCCGGTAATAAAACCCGGTCTGCCCACTCCGGAAATTATAATATCTGCTTTTTTGATTTTATTAATATTGTAGAACTTGATTTTTTTATTTTTAAACCATTTAGCCAAGGGTCTCCCAACCAATCTTCCGTGTCCTACTAAAACTATGGTTTTTCTTTTCAAAGAAATTTTATACCTCCTCAAAATATAATCTATAGCGCAAACAACCGGCGAAACAGCTTCAATATTTTTTTCTGAAGGAACAAGGCTTAAGAATTCTTGAACATTAAATTTCTCTGGCAAAGGCAATTGAATTACAACTCCAGAGATAGTAGGGTTTTTGACAATTTTCTTAATTTCTTTTTTCAGTACTGAGTTACTAATCCTTGCTGGAAATCTAAATAATTCAAAATCAATCCTAACAAACTCACAAGCTTTCTTTTTTTCTCTAATAAAGATCTTTGAAGCTGGGTCCTTTCCAACAAAAATTACAGCTAATTTCAATTTCAGTCCCTTTTTTTCTATTTCTCTTTTAAGGTTCTTCAAAATCTTCTTAGATATTTTTTTCCCATCTAGAATCTTCATGGCAAAAGAAATTTTCTACAAAGTTTTTTAACTTCTTTCCTAACTCTTAAACAATTTTTAGCATCAGAAATAACTTCATTAATCCAAAAAGTAATTTTTCTCATTTCTTTTTCTTTCATTCCCCTGGTTGTTATAGCTGGTGTGCCTAAGCGAATTCCAGAAGGATTAAATGGAGGATTGGGATCAAAAGGAATAGTATTTTTATTAACAGTAATGCCAGCTTTTTCCAGCCGGTTTTGAGCTTCTTTTCCTGAAATTTTCTTATTCCTCAAATCAATTAAAATTAAATGATTATCAGTGCCAGCAGTGACTAAATCAAAGCCATATTTTAAAAGTTCTGAAGCTAATATCTTACAATTTTTCACAATCTGCTTTCCATATCTTTTAAAACCTGGTTTTGATGCTTCTTTTAAGCAAACAGCAATAGCAGCTATATTATTTTCATGAGGACCACCTTGAAGACCAGGAAAAACTGACTTATCAATCTTTTGAGTAAGCTCTGGATTTTTTTTTAATCCTTTTCTAGTAACCATTATCATTCCACCCCTAGGACCTCTTAAAGTTTTATGAGTAGTAGTTGTAACAATATGAACATAAGGAACAGGACTGGGATGAACTCCAGCAACAATTAATCCTGCGATATGAGCGATATCAGCTACAAGATAAGCCCTGACTGAATCAGCAATCATGCCTAATTTTTTCCAGTCAAAAATCCGAGGATAAGCAGTAGCTCCAACCCAAATAAGTTTTGGCTTTGCTTTTTTAGCTAACTTTCCTATTTCTTGATAATTAAGCAAATTTGTTTTTTTATCAACTCCATACTGAACAGATTTAAAATACTTTCCGGAAAAACTTACTTTCCAGCCATGGGTTAAATGGCCTCCATGAGGAAGAGACATTCCCATTACAGTATCTCTTGGCTCTAAAAGAGCGAAATAAACTGCTTGATTTGCTGGTGAGCCAGAATAGGGTTGAACATTAACATGAGCTACTTTAAATATCTTCTTTGCTCTTTCCTGGCAAAGGGCTTCAATCTTATCATAGAATTCCAAGCCAGCATAATATCTTTTTTTAGGATATCCTTCAGCGTATTTATCAGTTAAAACAGAACCCAAAGCCTCTCGTACCGCTGGAGAGGTATGATTTTCAGAAGGAATCATCTCCAGCGTAGTTTTCTGCCTTTCTTTTTCTTTTTCAATAAGCTCTGCAATTTTTGGGTCGATTTTACTAAGCTCCATATTCTTTTATTTTACTACATTTTCGATTAATGTTAAGAGAACTGTTCTCGTAGAGCTCTACAGGAACAGTTCTCAAAATATTAAAAAATCAAAAATAAAAAGGCCGAGCATCACCTACTCGGCTCTGGTGTAATGTGCAGTGTTTGAAATGTACTTTATCATGTGGCTTTCTTAATACCTTTCTTAACGGCTTCCTTAATCCATAAAAGTCCAATACTTGTGAAAGTTATACCAGGCACAGCTGCCACAATCCCAGCAATCGCTGTTTTACTCGGATCAGATGCTTCCCCGGAAAAAGTTATATAAATTAATGCTACCGCGAGCATCAGAAAGAAAATTCCTGGCATCAAAATCATTTTTACTTTCATTTCTACTTTCGTTCCTACTTTCATTTTTCATCTCCTTGATATTTATCTACTATTGGTTTTTAATTAACATTTTGCGAAGTTATAACTACTTCACCATAACACTTACACTGTGTCATAGGTTGACAGATTTGTCAGGGATTTTGCCGGGAGATATACTATTATCTCCCCTTTCTTAAAATTTTAGGTTTCTTCTCACTAAAATCAACTACGGTTGAAGGGAAACTTTTTGACAGGTTGCCGGCATCCAAAATTAAATCTGGTTTAACTTCTTGTTCCTCAAATTGTTCTAAAATTTCTCTAATTTTTGTTGAAGAAGCTCTGCCAGAAATGTTAGCTGAAGTGCTAGTCAGAGGTTTGTTTATTTTTTTAAGAATTTGGGCAACTAATTTATAATCCGGGATTCTTAGACCAATTGTTTCCTTCCGGCCAAATAATGTTTTTGGTAAACTGCACCTTTCTTTCCTTTTTAAAGCTACTGTTATTTTCCCGGGCCAAATTTCTTCCAAAAATTCTTCCAAATTTTTGTTCATCAGAGCCAGCTTTTTTGCCATCTTCATATCCTTAACAAAAATAGGGATAGCTTTTTTCTTATCTCTTCTCTTTATTTCAAAAACTTTCTCTACTGCTTTATCATTAGTGGCATCAGCCAAAAGTCCATAGACAGTATCTGTAGGACAAACTACAACCTGTCCCCTTTCAAGAAATTCTACAGCTTTTTCAACTACATCTCTCGCCCGGTAAGAAATAATTTCAAAATCTTTGTGTTTCCAGAAAAGTTCTTTAAACTTTTTAAAAGACCTTAAAAAGTAAGAAATCTTTATTATATCTGCCGGATTGCCAAAATCCAACCAAAAATCCTTAATTTTCTGAATTTTCACTTTCTTTTTTCTTGCCAAAAGATTAATAGCATCTGTAATTTCGTACTCGCCCCGAGGAGATTTCTTAATTTTTCCAAGCTTATCAAAAATATCAAAGGTAAATTTATAAAGGCCGGTATTAACTAAATTACCTATAAACTCTTTTGGCTTTTCAACAATTTTTAATAAAAATCCATCATCTCCAACAAGAACACCATATTTTTCAGGATTTTTTTGATAAATACCGGCGACATAACTATGATTTCCTCCAATATTCATTGCTTTTAAATCTCTAACAGAATAAAGATTATCTCCGCAAAGATAAATAAATTGGCTTTTTTTAACAATGTCTTTAACACACATCAAGGGACAGGCAGTGCCATACATTTTATCTTTTGGTCCTAAAATCTCATACTGACTGACCATCCTAATTTTATACTGACTCTTTCTTAAACTTTTAAGAGGCGGTTTGTATCTATTTAAAAATTCTTCTATTAACTCTTCTTTAAAACCAGTCACCAAAATCAAATCTCTATAACCTGCTAAAAAAAGATTATCTAAAAGATAAGCTAAAAAGGGTCTTTTTTTGACCCTAATAAGATGTTTAGATTTTTCTTTGGTAAGATGAAGCATGCGAGTCCCCTGACCCGCAGCAGCAATAACTACTTTTTTAATCATAGAAGCATGTTTAAAGTGACACTTTGGTAAATTAATTTTTTCATACTACAAAATTAATTAATTTTCCAGGGACAAATATTGTCTTTTTAATTTTCTTGCCTTTTGTCCATTTTATTATTTTTTCTTGGATTAAGGCAAGCTCTTTTGCTTTCTTTTCAGATATACCAGCTTCGACTTCTATTTTACCACGAATTTTACCATTAATCTGAATAACTAAAATTACTTTCTTTTCTTTAATTAATTTCGGATTATACTTAAGCCATTCTTGATTACAGCATAATCCTTTAATCTTTGCTCTATACCAGAGCTCTTCTGTAATATGCGGAGCAAAAGGGCACAAAAGAATCAAGAGTAATGAATAATAATTCAGAGAAATCTCTTTATAGCTACCCATTTTGTTAGTTAAAACCATTAAAGCAGAAACCGCTGTATTATATTTCAAGCTCTCAATATCCTCCCCTACTTTTTTAATTGTCTTGTGAACTAATCTTTCCAACCCAGGGCCATCGCCTAATTTTTGGCCAACTTTATATTGCAATTTCCAAACTTTCTCCAAAAACCTTCTTACTCCTTTTACTCCTTTTGTATCCCAGGGAATCATCTGCTCAAAAGGGCCCATAAACATTTCATAAACTCTCATAGTATCAGCTCCGTGTTCTTTTACAACCTTTTCGGGATTAATCACATTGCCTTTTGATTTTGACATTTTAATTCCTCCTTCCCCGAGAACTATCCCATGAGAAGTTCGTCTTTTATAAGGTTCTGAACCAATAGATTTTGGCACAGCTTTAATATCCCATAAAAATTTGTAAATAAAACGAGAATACAATAAATGCAAAGTAACGTGTTCCATACCGCCATTATACCAATCCACCGGCATCCAGTGTTTCAGCAACTTTGGGTCAGCTAATTTCCTCTCATTTTGAGGATCACAATAACGAAGATAATACCAATTAGAACCGGCCCAATTTGGCATCACGTCAGTTTCTCTTTGCCCTGGGTCCCCACATTTAGGACATTTAGTATTCACCCAATTTTTAACTTTTGCCAAAGGTGACTCACCTTTTTCAGTTGGCTTGTATTCCTTAACTCTGGGCAATTTAACTGGTAGATCGTCTTCCAGCACCGGCTGCCAGCCACACTTCTCACATTTTACCATTGGTATTGGCTCACCCCAGTATCGCTGTCTGGAAAAAATCCAATCTCTTAGTTTGTAGTGAACTGCTTTTTTAGCTAAATCCTTTTTAGCTAACCACTGGCCCATCCTCCCTCTGGCATCTTCTGATCTCATTCCAGTGAAACGTCCCGAGTCGATTAAAATACCTTCTCCTTCATAAGCTCTATCTAAAACTCTGGGTTTGGCATTTTTGGGTTTGATGACCTCAATTATGGGAAGATTATAGCGTTTAGCAAAATCAAAGTCACGCTGGTCGTGAGCTGGCACTGCCATAATTGCCCCGGTTCCATAATGCATTAGCACATAATCTGCCACAAAAATAGGAATTTCCCTGTTATTAACCGGATTTATAGCTTTAACGCCTCTAAGTTTTATACCAGTTTTTTCCTTATCTTCGGTAGTTCTCTCTTTCTCTATTTTCTTTTTTGATTTTTCAATATAATCTTTAACCTGTTTATAATTTGTAATTTTATCTTTAAGTTCTTCAATTAATGGATATTCCGGTGCTAATACTAAATAGGTACATCCAAACAAGGTGTCTGTCCTAGTAGTAAAGACGGGAATTTTGAATTTTGCTGGATTGAACGAAGTGAGAGACTCCCCGGAGGGTTGGTTTTGAATTTTGAATTCAACTTCTACTCCCTCTGACTTGCCTATCCATTCTTTTTGGGAAATCTTAACTCTTTCTGGATAATCAACCTTATCTAAATCTTGAATTAATCTCTCAGCATATTTGGTAATCTTCAGCATCCACTGCCCTTTTTCTTTTCTGACTACTTTCTCCCCGCACCGTTCACACTTGCCGTCAACTACCTCCTCGTTAGCCAAGCCAATCTTGCAACTCGGGCACCAGTTAATGGGCATTTTTGCTTTGTAAGTTAAGCCCTTTTTAAATAATTGGACAAATATCCATTGAGTCCATTTATAATAAAAAGGGTCAGTAGTATTAATCTCTCTGCTCCAATCAAAAGAAAGGCCTAAGTTTTTCTGCTGGCGTTTAAAAACAGCTGTATTTTTTTTAGTGGCGATTGCCGGATGAATTCCGGTTTTGATAGCATAGTTTTCTGTTGGCAAACCAAAAGCATCCCAGCCCATGGGAAATAAAACATTAAAACCTTGCATTCTTCTTTTCCGAGCCAAAACATCCATAGCAACGTAGCCTCTGCAATGACCAACATGAAGGCCTTCACCAGAAGGATAAGGAAACTCAACTAAAACATAAAACTTTGGCTTTTTTGACCTATCAAAAGCCCGAAAAACATCCAATTCCTCCCACCTCTTCTGCCACTTTTTCTCAATTTTCCTCGGATTATATTTCTCCATATTCTAATTTTTTATCATAACATAATTAGCTTTTTTAAAAAAGTTGACAATCTAAAAATAATGGCATAATATAGAAGTAGTTACTTAAACAAGTAAATAATAGTTTATCTCTCTAAAAAAGAAGGGCACTAAAATGAACCCAATGAACCCAACCACCCTAACCATTGTATTAATTATTAGTTATATTATAATCTTTGGAGTTCCTTTAATACTTTGGGTTTTCTTTCTGAAGGCTCAAAAAGAATCTAAAAACTCCCAAAATAAAAAAATTCAGAAAAGGCCTGTTCGTGAAATCGAATAGGCCTCTTTCTTTCGGAGCTAAGCTAATTCGAGGAGCTAAGCTCCTTAATTATATTCCGAATAAATTTTTGGCGTTTTGGGAGGTAGTTTCAGCCACTTTTTGGAAATCTAAGTTTTTTATTCTGGCAATGTCTTGAGCAATGTATTTTACAAAAATCGGCTCGTTACGTTCAACTCCTGCTTGTGGTGGCGTAAGATAAGGACAATCGGTTTCTATTAGAATTTTCTCCAAAGGTGCTTTCTCAATCACCTCTTTTAAATCTAATTTGTAAATTATCCCATTAATTCCCAAATAAAATCCCATTTCTAAATATTCTTTTGCTTGGTTCCAATTTCCAGTAAAGCAATGGATAACGCCTGGGACTTGATGATTTTTCAAAATCTCCAGCAAGTCATTATGGGCCATTCTACAATGGAAAATTACTGGCAGATTTAATTCCTTAACTAAATCTAATTGTTTCCAGAGAACTGTTCTCTGTTTTTCTTTAAATAATTCAAGTTTTCTTTTTGTTTTCGGCTTGTAATAATAATCCAAACCAATCTCTCCAATTGCTACTACTTTTTCTGACTTCGCAAGCTCTTTATATCTTTCGTTATCAAAATCCTCTCCGCTCGCTACAAAATTACCCTCTTCGGGATCAGTTTTTATTTTGACTATTCCAGCTGTTGAATAAATAGGATGAAGCCCAATTGTTGCATATATACCTTTTTCATATTTTTCAGCAATCTCAACTGCTCTTTTGCTTGTCTCATATTTTGAGCCAACATTTATCACCCAAACATTTTCAGCCAAAGAACGCTCAATGACTTCATCTAAGTCACCTCTAAATGCATTAAAATTAAGATGCGCATGAGTATCTATTAGCATTACTCTATCTTATCAAAGACGAAAATGATTTCAAATAAAAAGCGCGGATGAGTATTGACTAATCAATATTCCCACGCTTTAAGTACGGTATATCTATGAATTAAATATCGGGGATAGCTTTTCTTGCAGCCATTTCTGTTTGTAATAAATCATAAGCTTGCTGTATATTATTGTCTATGATCGCATACAAAATCCCAAGACGGCGAAGCTCGCTACCATAATATACAGTAAGCCGCGAACACTCTTCCTCACTGATTTCCACGGTATCAGAATCTTGCAAAGCCTCGTTCCGATAGCAAGTCGCGTTTAGATCTGTTCGAAACGTTCTAAGTTTTTCTTCATCAACGATTTCTTGATACTCAAAACGAGCAAGGTACAAATAAACTATCGCTTTTCTGTTGGCCCGATATAGCGCTTCAAAATTAGCCACATTTGAATCATTGGCACATGTCTCTGCTTTCTCATGCGCTTCCTGAAGCGAATCCTTGATAGCAGTTTGTATTTCCTCAGATATAACTTCGGATTCAAAGGTAATAATTGATTCATCTGTGAACGGCTTCGTTTTGGTGAAAAATTCAGCGATTGCTTCTGAAGCCTTTTCTATAGCCTCACGAGCGTTTAGTTCATCGGCTTTTTCCAAATCCCTCACTACACGTTTCAGGTCTCCCGCAATATTACTCCTTGAAAAGAAAAACAACAAGGGTATATGCCGATTCTCCATGTGTCTGACATATTTATATAATATCTCCACATAATCAGCTTTAGCCTGAATATAATCCATACCTGGCTCAGTCGTAAACTCAATAGACAAAATAAGACTGTCGGTCACGTTGCGTAAATTTAACGCCCTTGCCTCTCTTCTCACAACACCAATAAGATAGAGACAACATAAAATCAAACAGGCTACTACCAAGATTCTGATTGTATTTGTTTGTTTGCTAATCATTTTTTCTCCTTTCTGATTTCTGAAATTCTATATCCATATTCACTTGTTAAAAAAACAGTCTTTGATTGCCTACATTACCAAACCCATAAATTTCTGTCAAGTTTTTTAACAAGTGAAAAAGCGCTCCGTTAAGATAAGAAGCGCTTTATAGCCGTAGGGATATTCCCCTTTACTTTGGTTTACTCTTGCTGTTGGCAACAACCGTAGCTATGAATAGCTACGAGCCGTCTCCGATGAGCTCCCAACTCAGCCGGGGATAATCCTGACCTTCGAGAATCCACCAGATATCCTCGGTGCCATTTACGCTCTCGACTAGAAAATCCCAGCCAGCATCAGAAAACGTGCTCTCGGTCTGCATCTCGGCCGTTGTTTTACCCGTCCCAGCACTCGCTGTCTGTCCGCTGGTTTCAATATCCCAGAAAGAAGCCATAACCTCACCACCCCAAAAATTTTCTCCCACCAGGCCACCGACATAACTATCTCCCGAAACGTAGCTGGTTGAATAGCAGTTGATGATTGTGCCAGAACGATTATATCCCGCCAGGCCTCCGACATAACCATCTCCCAAAACGCTGCCGCTCGAATAGCAGTTGGATATCGTACCATATGTGCTCCCCAAGTAGCCTTCGTACCCATTTTCTCCCACAAGGCCACCGACACGCCGATTTCCCAAAACATAGCTGGTTGAATAGCAGTTGGTGATTGTGCCCTCATTATTTCCCACCAGGCCGCCGACATCTGTTGTTCCTGAAACGCTGCCGGTTGAATAGCAGTTGGTGATTGGGGCACAATCATTGAATCCCGCCAGGCCGCCGACACGCCAATTTCCCGAAACGTAGCTGGTTGAATAGCAGTCGGAGATTGTTCTCCACTTATTCCATCCCACCAGGCCGCCGACTTCGTCATTGCCAGAAACGCTGCCGCCCTGGGCATAGCAGTTGGTGATTGTGCCAATATTGATTGCGACCAGCGAGCCAACGCAATTTCCTGTTCCCGCATCAATATTTGGGTCAATCAATCCCAAATCCTTAATTACTGCATTTCCTCCCATAACGTACCCGAAAAGTCCTATGTAGTCTGTATCCGTAGAAGTGTAGCTGAAGTTTGAGATTATCTTGCCGCTGCCGTCAAAAACGCCGGTAAATGGCTTGTGGTCTTGCCAAGTTCGATAGTATCCGATGATGTTAAAATCTGTTCCCGTAACGCCGCTCAAATCAATATCTGCCATGAGCTTAAAGTGCCTGTCCCAATCGTTGGGCTCGGCCCCAATTGCATTCACCTGCTCGGCCGTGTAAATCAGGTAAGGGTCACTGGGGTCTCCGGTGCCGCCGCCGTATTGTGCCTCGGCCGATCGGCCGAATAGAAAGATGGCAAGCAATACAAGTAACGGCATTGTTAATTTACTGCTTTGTTTGCAAGTTATTAATTGAGGCCATTTGCATGAAGTAAACATTTTCTCATTCCTCCAAAGAACTCTGTTAATCTTCCTAACAATATTCCTATCATTTTACAAAACCTTAAAAAACACTTTTGCTTCACTTTCACCTCTTTTCTGAAATTCTATATCCATATTCACTTGTTAAAAAAACAGTCTTTGATTGCCTACATCATACCAAATCCATAAATTTTTGTCAAGTTTTTTAACAAGTGAAAAAGCGCTCCGTTAAGATAAGAAGCGCTTTATAGCCATAGGGATATTCCCCTTTACTTTGGCTTACCACACCTTTCACAATTACCGTTTTTCTTAGTAAGTGTTCTTCTGTTACAGATATTACAATGCGTTTTCTTCTGACTAGGACGTCTATTTCTCTGTCCCATTCAAATCCTCCTTTCAATATCTTTGTTAAATAACAAGTTCAACGCTTCCATCTTTAACCCATTCATTGCTAGCGCTTAAAAAATCGTGGAGCTTCTTTTCATCATCAATTGATATTATCACTTTGTTATCTTCAACAGCGAAATGTCTTCCGTCACTATATTTCTCTCGCAGCTCCTCGGGAGATTCTATTTCATCACTAAGCCGACAGCTAAAACGAAAATACTCAGCTTCTGATAAAACTTTTTTAGTAAAAGAAGAAAGGTTTCCATCATTTAAATTAAGTTTTGGAAACACTTTACTAATCTTATCTTTTTCGCCAAGGATAACCTTCCTTAATTTCTCTCTCAATTCCTGGAACCCATCCATAAAAGACCTCCTTTCATTTTTAGCTTTCTTTATTTAATTATTAAGCACGCTAATTTTAATTTTAAACAAGCAAAAATATTAGTCAAGTCTTGGAAATAACAGTTTGCCTCTTTTGTTTTTAAATTTTCCAGATTTTTCATCTCTCTCTATTCCCTTAGTAATTCTCTCTGAGGTCTCTGGTAAAAACGGCTGAAGTAATTCAGCTATATTATTCAAAATAACTAATAAATTACCTAAAACTTGAGGAGAATTTTCTTTTTTCTCCCAAGGCCTTTCCTTTTCAATATATTTGTCACAAAAACTAATCAAATCCCAAATTGCTCTCAATGCTTCATTGAATTTAAATTCTTCTAATGCTTTTTTATAATTTCCCCGGGTTTCTTTTATTTTGGGCTCTACGATTTTAAGATTATCTTCTTTAAAACTTACCCCTTCTGCCATTACTCTAACTCTGGCAAGCAAGTTTCCGATTCCAGATGCTAAATCAGAATTATATCTTTGCTCAAATTTTTCATAAGTAAAGTCGCCGTCCTCGGTTGGAGGAATTTCCCGCAAGAGATAATATCTAACAGCATCTATTCCATATTTCTCAACAAGCTCAAAAGGATCGATCACGTTCCCCAAAGATTTTGACATCTTCTGTCCCCCCACAGTAATAAACCCATGAACAAATATCTTCTTTGGCAATGACAATCCTAAAGATAAAAGCATACCTGGCCAAATTAAAGCATGGAATTTTAATATATCTTTTCCGATACAATGTACATCAGCTGGCCAGTATTTCTTGAATTTGTCACCATTCTCTGCGAAACCTAAGGCTGAAATATAATTCGGGAGCGCATCTCCCCAAACATAGATTATTTGGGTATCATCATCTGGGACTGGGAATCCCCAATATTTTTCTTTTGCTCTGGAAAAACTAATATCCCCAAAACCTGTTTTAATATAACCTAAAACTTCATTCTTTCTGGTTTCGGGAATAATTTTCAATTCATCTTTTTTTATTGATTTTTCAATCTGATTCAAATATTTAGAAAGACGAAAGAAATAGTTTTCTTCTTCAACTAATTCTGGCTCTATCTGATGATTTGGACATTTACCATCCACTAAATCTTTTTCTGTAATAAATGCCTCACAACCAGAACAATAAAAACCTTTATACTTTTTTTTGTAAATATCGCCGTTTTCTTTTAATTTTAACCAAATTTTTTTTACTGTTGGCCAATGCCTTTTTTCATCAGTAGTCCGAATAAAATCATCGTTAGAAAGGTTTAACGTTTTTTCTAATTTTTTGAATTCTGCTGAAATCTCATCAGTAAATTCTTTTGGATCTTTGCCAGCTTCTTGTGCTGCTTTTTTAATTTTTAAGCCGTGCTCATCTGTTCCAGTTAAGAAAAAAACATCCTCGCCTAAAATGCGGTGATAGCGCGCCAAAACATCTGCCTGAACCGCCTCCAGGGCAAATCCTATATGAGGCGGGGCATTGGTATAAGGAATACTGGTTGGAATATAAAACTTTTTCATATATAAGACATTCTATAATCTTAAAAGGAGGGTTTAACCTCCTTTTATTTTAGCATAATTTTAAGTTTTTATCTAAACCACTTCGGCTTTTTTGTCTTTTCTTTTTTGGAGGAATTCGCGGAGGAATTCAAATAATATTCCAGACAAAGGAACAGCTAAAATTGCTCCCAATAATCCCCAAAGTTTTCCTCCAACAACTAAAGAAATTAAAACTAAGGCAGGAGGAAGCCCAACAAATTTTTTCATCAATATCGGAGACAAAATACTATTTTCAATCTGCTGAATGAGGGCAAAAGCAACTAGAACAAAAATAGCTTTAAACGCCTCCGTTGGGAAAATAATCAAAAAGAGGATAATACCGGTTAAAAGAGGCCCCACATAAGGAATAAAATTAAAGACACCGGCGAACAATGCTAAAGTGAAAGGATATTTTACATTAAAAAGTAAAAAAGCAACATAAGAAACAACTCCAACAAATAAACAAGCTAATATCCTTGCCCCAAACCAACCTGAAACTTTTTTTTGGCATCTTGTCCAAACATCTAAAACCTGCACTTCATATTTTTTGGGGAAAAGAAGAATTAAAGCCTTCTCAATCGTTTTTTCTTCCAAAGAAAGAAAAATTGCCGTAATAATAACAAATAAAGTTGTGAAAACTCCACCAAAAATAGTAAATAAAACACTAAAAATATTATCTGCCATTCCTTCCAAAGTACCTCCCAGAGCTTTTAGAAAACTCTCAATATTTTCAAATGCCTGAAAGCCAAGCCCTTTTAGGAGAGGAGAAATTTTTTCAAAATACTGGGGGAAAGATTGCAAAAACCCTTGAATTTCAGAAGCAAATAAAGGGGTTACTAAATAAACTAAAAGACTTAAGAGCCCAAAGAAGCCAACATAAACAAGCACGACCCCAAGAATACGGGGGATTTTTCTTTTCTGTAAAAAATTAATGGCTGGATTAAACAAAACTGAAATTGTCAAAGCAAAAATAAACCAAATCAGAATATCTTTAACTGAATAAAGGACGTAAAAGCAAACAGCAGCAATAGAAATTTTCAGAATTGTTCTCCAAGAGATGTCTAAAATTTTTTCTGTCTGATCCATATTAAATCTTTAATAGTTTTTCGAACCTCTTTTTATTTTTAAACGGTCCTATCAGGGCTAAATTTAATTTTTGGGGCTGAAAAATATCTTTGCTAAGTTTCAAGATATCATCAGTACTTACTTTATTAATTTTAGCATAGATTTCTTTTTGGGTTAAAATTTTATTTTCCAGAAGTTCCTGTATTCCGTAAAAAGATGCCTGAGCATCAGAAGCTTCCAACTGTAGGGTCATTTTCCCTTTGATATAATCTTTTACTTTTTTCAGTTCAGCAGCCGGGATTTTTTTCTGAGAAATTTTTTTGTATTCTTTCAAGATAGTTATGATAGCTTTCTCAACATTTTCATTATCAACACCTGCCTGAGTAACCAAAAATCCGGTATCCGGGTCAACCGAAACCTCAGTGGTTATATAATAAGCCAAGCCCAATCTTTCTCTTACCCTAATAAATAATCTTGAGCTCATCATTCCACCTAAAATTATTCCCAAAATCTCTTGAGCGTATCTCAAAGGATGAAAAAGATTATATACTCTCACTCCCAAGCAAAGGTGAGTTTGGTCGGTCTTTCTTTCTTTTAAAAGACATTCCGGTCCTGTTTGTCTTTCAATAACTTTCGGTTTTTTTAGAACTCCGGCACTTTTTATCTTGGAAAAATATTTTTTAACTTTCTCTATTATCTGAGAATCTTTTATTTTCCCTGCTATGCAAACAATAGTATTTGGAGCAACATATTGAGTTCTCAGATAATCTGCCAATTTCTGGCGAGAAATACCGAGCACGGTTTCTTTAGTTCCGGCAATATTCCAGCCAGCAGGCTGGTCTCCGTATAAAAGTTCTCTCCATAAAATTTGGGCATAAGACATCGGGTTATCAAAGAGCATATTAATTTCTTCAAGAATTACCCCTTTTTCTCTTTTAATTTCTAAGGGATCCAATTTGGAGTTTAAAAAAATATCAGAGACCCAATCTAAGGCTAAGTCTAAGTGGCTGACATCAAGCTTTGCAAAATAGCCAGTATATTCTTCACCGGTAAAAGCATTGTAAATTCCGCCCACCTTATCTAAAGTTTCAGCAATAGCTATGGTATTGGGACGTTTTTTTGTCCCCTTGAAGAGCATATGTTCTAAAAAATGAGAAATACCATTTATTTCCTTTTTCTCATATTTGGAACCAGTCCCAGTCAATACCAAAACAGTCACTGCTTGAGTGCTTTTTTGAGGAACAGTAATAATCCTTAAACCATTTTTAAGAGTAGTTTTTTTAAACATTTATTCACCTAGTTAAAACTCTTTTCTATTCGTTAATATTAAAACTCTAATTTTAAAAAGTTGCCAAAACATTTTCATTCTATTTTTAAACCCTTTTAGCAAACCCCATTTTTTCTCTTTTATTACCACGGTTAAATCTTTTAATTCAGGATAAAGCACTTTTAATTTTTTCTTCCGGCAGTAATAATTCAAAGATGTTTCAACAGCAAATCCCTGGATAAATCTTTCAGGTATGCTCTCAAATACAAAACGCTTCATTGCTCTTTCTCCTCCAACAGCTAAAAGAGGATCAATTTTAATAAAAAGCTTTGGTAGACCCCCGTAACGTTGCCTTGCTCCAACGCACATTACAGCCCTATTTTCTAAAACAGGCCGGACTACTAAAGAAACGTGCTCTGTTGTCAAACCAATCAAATCAGCATCAAAAAAAGCTATTATATCAGCATCAGTGCTTTCTACTCCTTTTTTCATTGCATTCCCCTTACCACTGCCTCCTTTTTTAGGCAATTTTATCACTTTAACCCCCATCTCTTCACCTATTTCAGCTGTCCTATCTTCAGACCCATCATCCACTAAAATAACTTCATCAAGATCTTTTGATTTTAAAAGCACTTTCAAAACATTCCCTATATTTGCCTCTTCATTTAAAGCCGGAACAATAGCCGCAACTTTCATTTTCCTAGTTTTTCTTTTAAAACTTCTGCTAAATCTTTAATTTTTACTCTTTTTTGCTTCATTGTGTCGCGGTTTCTAACAGTTACATCATCCTGCTCTAAGCTTTCAAAATCCACGGTCAGGGCAAAAATAGTCCCTATTTCATCTTGCCTTCTGTATCTTCTGCCAATTGAACCAATCTCATCATACTGACACATAAAATAGGGCTTTAATATCTGATAAACTTCTTTTGCTTTCTTTACCAATTTTGGTTTATTTTTCACCAATGGCAAAATTGCTACTTTGATTGGAGCTAAAGATTTATGGAGGCGAAGCAAAACCTCAACCTCTTTTGCAGCTTTAGTAGTTTTTGTCCTGCCGCCGCTTACCTCCTGATAAGCATCACACAAAAAAGCAAAAAGAGACCTATCTACCCCAACCGAGGTTTCAATAATATGAGGGAAATATTTTTTCTTGGTTTCCTCATCATAATATTTCAAATCCTCTCCGCTGTGTTTTGAGTGATTAGATAAATCCCAATCCACTCGATTATGAATTCCTTCAATTTCCTGCCAACCAAAAGGAAATTTATATTCAATATCCAAAGCCCTCTTTGCGTAATGAGGAAGTTCTTTTTCAGAAACCTCTTTTATTCTCAAATTCTCTTTTTTAATTCCTAAATTTAAATACCAGTTTAGTCGCTCTTTTTTCCAATAATCAAAAAGTCTTGAAGTTTCTTTAGGATGACAAAACCACTGCATTTCCATTTGCTCAAATTCCCGAGTTCTGTAAATAAAATCTTTTGGAGTAATCTCGTTTCTAAATGCTTTACCAATCTGGGCTATTCCAAAAGGGATTTTCAAGCGCATTGTTTGCAAAACATTTTTAAAATTAACGTAAATCCCTTGACAGGTCTCAGCTCTCAAATAAGTTGCCGCTGCCTTATCTTCAACAGGTCCCACAAAGGTTTTCATCATTAAATTAAACTTTTTTGGCTTTGTTAAGATACCTCCGCAATCTGGGCATTTGTTCCCCTTTAAAAAATCTTTTCTAAAACGATGGTGACAACTCTTACACTCTACTAATTCATCAGCAAAGCCAGCAGTTAAGTGACCAGATGCTTTCCAAACTTTTGGACTCATTAAAATTGCCGCATCCAAGCCAACAATATCGTCGTGCTTCTTGAGCATTTCATCCCACCAAGCCCTCTTAATATTATTTTTCATCTCCACTCCCAAAGGCCCAAAATCATAACAAGAGCCAAACCCCCCATAAATCTCAGACGAAGGAAAAATAAAACCTCTTCTTTTGCTAAAAGATACAATTTTCTGCATTAAGTCAGCCATTATTATATTTTACCCCGTTAGAGATTACAGGGCAAGAGAAAAAAACCCTGCATTCTACAACCTTCCGGTGGGGGGAGCCAGAAAGCGAAAATGCAGGGCATGGTTTATAAAAAGAGTGAAAGGGCGTTAAGGTTTTTTTGCGAATTACCGTAGTTGTAATCTCAACACCTTTATGAATAAGCGTAGCTTACCGGCGCCACAATCACCCTTTTTTGCGAAAAGAACCATACTATATTATAAAAGATAGCTTTTTATAATGTTTTTGTCAATATTAACTTTACTGGACAATTCCCTGGCCAGAAGAAACAGTTGAATCATCTGGCAGAGTAGTATCTATTCCGGAATCAGTTCCTTCAATAAACGATTCTGTCCATTGGTCTTCACCTGTAATCATCGCCTCTTTAATAATTGGCGAAACTTTACCTTTTTGGCCGGAAGTTGGAGTTAAAGCAACCTGAAAGGCAATATTCGGGGCTGGATTTAAAACTCCTGTCCCCGTCTCCATCACCTGATTATCTCTGACCATCCAGATAATCTCTCGACTCTGAATATCAAAGGCAAATTTTGAGGATTCTTGTTCGGGGAAAATTTTACCAGTTAATCTAACATTTGAAGGCAAAACTGCTTTCACTTTTACATTTTTAACATCATTAAAATAATTCTTTGCCTGCCAGATTATCGTATAAGTAGTGGCTTCGCCAACTTCTGGAGGGATGGGTCCTGAATTGCCAAAGACCTCTTCTTGATAATAACCTCTTTGGGAAATGGCTAATTTTGAATTTATTTTTGTTTCAAATTCTTCCTTTATTTGAGAAATTAAAACCGTATTTTTTAAAATAGCATTTTTCTCTTGGGGGCTGCTAATTTCCCACTCATCTTTTAGGTTTATCCAGAATTCAACCTTTCCTTCTTCTCCCTGTCCTAAAAATCGGAGCTTAGGAACATCTCTCCAATCCCAAATTATGGAGTTATCACCTTTTTTAAATTGACTCGAATCAGCTTTTACTGTTTCGAGATCAAAACCTCTGCCCCCAAGGGTTGCTACCAAAAATAAATCTGTAAAAGGCTCTTCTCCAATATTTCTGAAGAAAATTTCGTAATGAAGTAAACCTCCGTGATTAGCAATATATTGGCTTTGGCCATTTATTCGCTGAAAAACGAAAAGGCGGGGTCTGGTAATTTCTACGCCCCTTGTTATTTCTTTCAATAAAACAAACTCGTCTTCTTGCCAAATTCCAAGAGTAGCTTTAAAAATTTTCTGTTCTTTAACTTCCCCTGACAACCTTCCTGTAATCTCAACCCTTCCTCCTTCGGCTTGATTTAAAAGAGAAAGTTCCCATTCGGTTTTTGCCAATCCTTGAGGATCGCTTTCTAAAAATTCAAAGCCTGAAGGATATTCAATCTTTATCCCTAAATTAGAGAGCGGGTAGTCTAAACTGGAATAGTAATTCAAAGAAAATTTGAAATCTCTGCCTGCCTCTATTTTTGAAGAAAGGTCAAAATCAAAAGTCAAAGGCACAAATTTAATCTCAGTGGTAAAAGTGGTGGTTGATTCATAACGAGCTTGAAGATTTTTAGGACGGTAACTCAACCAGGCCTTAGCTGTTTTTATATCGCCCTCTTTTCCAAAAAGCCGGCCTTTAAACTGGAGGGTTTTTTCTTCACCAGGATAGATATCTCCCAATTCTTCGGGTCCTATTTCTTGCCTTCTTGAAAGACCCTCCTCCAGTAAAGTATATTCTGGGAACTCAAAAATAAGACGGGGCTCTTCCAATCTAACATTGCCATTATTTTTATACTTCACTGTGTATTCAACTTCCTGAAAAATTGCTGCCTCTCCAGGACCTAAAATTTCTAATTTCAAAATTTCTTTTGAGTAAGGATTTCTCTGCCAATACCAAAACCCAGCTGCCCCCAGCGCTATACATAAAATAATAATAATAAAAATAAATTTCTTCATAACCCAAGGGTTTAACAGAGACCTTTAACAGGGACCCGTTCTCTGTTTTTTTATTTCTCAGCTAATTTATGCCTTTCCAGCCCCTCTACATAGAGTTTTTTAATCTGGGCTGAAGATAGGGCTTCTTCGTAAATTCCGACTTCGTCGATTGTGCCGTTGAATGCCTCGGCTGCTGCATCACCACGGTAACTACCAACCCCCAGAGGGTTGCTTGCTGGAACAGGCGTGTATGAAGTTGAAGACGAGCCGATATCCTTCCCATTCACATAGAATATAATATTGCCACTGGAGTTTACTGTTACTCCAACATGATACCAAGTATCTTGGGAAAAAGTATAGCTTGCTGTATATACTCTCCAACTACCATTTCCAAAATAGTAAGACAAAACAGTGTTATTATTTATTCTCAATGCATAGTTAGTGGCAGCGCTATTATCTCTTTTTCCAACGATTGTGTTATAAGCACCGAATCCTTTTGGATAAACCCAAGCACTGATTGTAATTGGGTGTGTAATATCAATAGAAGGGTCATTCCCGCAATTAACATAATCAGTGCTTCCATTAAACTCCAAAGCATAACCTTTTCCGCTTGGGGTATCTCCGGTCCAGCTGGCACCAACAATTGTTCCATCATTTCCATTGCCGCTGGTGTCTTTTGCGGTTCCGTCGCTGCCTTCATTAAAATCCCAAATACCTACTGCATAAGCACCGAGAGCGTGATGGACTTGGGCAGCAAAATTAAGACCTACAGCAACTCTGGCCCTTTCTCTTGCTTCTTTTATAGATACTAAAGTAATACTGGCTAAAAAACCTATTATAGCAACAACTACTAAAACTTCAATTAGAGTGAATGATCTCTGCTTCATATTTTTATTATATCATTATTCCCTTAAGAAACTAAGCTCCTTGTTTGTAAAAAGAAATATAATTTTCAGAAATATTTTCTAATTCTTTTTTATGTAAATCTTGAATTTTTAATCTTGATAAAATGTTCCAATCCTTTTTTAGTAAAAGCCGTAATATCTTCACTAACTCTGGAGAAACCTCCTCTCCTTTTTCTATCTTTTTAAAACATTCCAAATCAATTGTCCCTCCTTCTTCCGGGTTAAAGTAAAGTTTTTGAGGAACTAATTTTTTCTGACAAACAGCGCAATTATAAAGGTCAATCTGATACCCCAAAATTGAAAGCAAGTTCCAAATAAAATACAAATAAATCAATCCATAATTCTTAATTCTTAATTCATAGTTCTCCAACTTATCAAATACTTCATTTAATAAATTCCAAATCTTTTCGTCTTTTTCTTGACCACTGATTAAATTATCTGCGGTTTCAGCAATTTGATAGGCAATCTTTAATCTTTCCAAATCACTCCTTATATTTTTAAACTTATCAATTACTATTGCATCAGTTAAGGTTTTATAGGTTTTTCCTTGAATAAATTCAGTTTCTGATAAATAAAAAAGTTCAGCTCCTAACCTTAGCTTTGATTTTATCTTTCTGATTGCTTTTCCTAAAATCTCCAACTTGCCAAAATCTTGAGTATAAATAGAAAAAACTTGGTCTGCTTCCCGCAAATCAGTTTTTTTTAATACAAAACCTTGAGTTCTATAGTGGACCGCCATTTCTAATATAATATAAGATTGGTCACTTCTTTACCCCTCCTAATCTTTTTAAAAAATCAACCTTTCTCTGAATCTCCAATTTTTCAGCCGTACCTTTTGCTCTAATTTTACTTCTCCTCATTTTCTCAAGAACAGTTCCATACTCTTTTTTAGAAATCTGCCGTCCGTATTTGCGGTGAAATAATTCCTTTTCAAAACCTATCCGTTCTCCTCGGGCGTATCTCCTGCCACCGGTTCTTGGTTTTGGCAATGTGGTTTTTCTAAGAGCAGACCTAAATCTGCTCCTTGAAATTGATTGTTTTTTATCAAAAAGTCCCATAGTGGTATTAAAAACTTAATCGCTAATTTTTACGACCTTTCTAAAATAAGAACCTGACTCCGTCAGAACCTTGTTTCGCTAATGTATAAATATATAATCTTAAAATAGACCAAAAAACTGGGCTATAAATAAGACAAAAATTAAAATATACATTAGTCCCTCCCAGATATGAATTCTTCTGGAAATTCCCGAAACTACAAAAAGTAAAGTAGCAACAACTAAATAAGGAAGACCAACCGAGAAGGTAGTCTCGTTAATTGCTAACGGCTTAATAAGAGCCGGCAGACCTATAACTAAAAATATGGTAAAAACATTTGAACCAAAAACATTTCCCAAAGCAAGCTCATATTTTTTCTTGAGAGCAGCCCCAACTGAAACAACCAGCTCTGGCAAAGAAGTACCCACAGCTACCGCGGTGATAGTGATAAAAGAAGCGTTGATTTTCAAAAGCTCTGATAAGCTTGAAACCGATTCCACTATATAGTTAGACCCAATAACCAAGCCAGCTATTCCTAAAGTCAGAAAAAGGAAAATTTTAAAGCTTAATTTTGCCTCTACTATTTTTTTCTTTTCCTCTTTAATTTCCCTTTGAATTCTTGCTTCTCTTCTTTCTGGCCGCAAAGGCAAAACCTCAACCGCTTCTGGGGTTTCTTCTTCTCCATTTCCTCGTTGAAAAATCGTATACAAAAAATAAACTATAAAACCCAGTATAAGTAAAACCCCTTCCCAGAAAACTATTTTTCTATCCAAAGCCATAAAAAGAATTAAAACTGTACTTACTGCAAATAAAGGAGCGTCTAAATCAATCAAGCTTCTTTTGACTATGAGTTTACGACCTACTACTGTTGCCAAACCAACAATCAAAAGAATAGTGGCGATATTAGAACCAAAAGCAGTATCAACAACAAATTCAGTATTTCCTTTAAAAGTAGCAATTAAAGTTGTTGCCAGTTCCGGAAAAGATGTACCAATAGCAACAATAGTTACTCCAACAATAAAAGGTGAAAGTTTTAAAGCCAGACCAATTTTTTCTGAGCTTTCAACAACCCAATCAGCTGATTTTACCAATACAGCTAAACTTGCGATAAAAATAACAATCCAAAGAATAAGCATATTAATTTATTTTACCTTAAACTTTCTTAATTCCAAGCCATAATTTTTCTTTATCGGCTTTTATTTCTTTTTTAATCTCAAATTTTTCTTCCTTCTCTATTTTAAAATCTTCAGCCACTGTCTCTTTGATAATAAAATCCTTCTTCGCAACCAAAATCTTATTCAATTTATCTGAACCATGGCATTGAACTAAAATTCTATCTTTTGTCTTTAATCCAGCTTTCTTTCTCATTTCTTGAATATGCCGAATAACTTCCCTAACTATCCCTTCCTCTCTCAGCTCTTTGCTAATCTTAGTATCTAATTTAACTTCCTTGCCAAAAGTAATTTTCTTAACATTAACTTCATCCTTAATCAATTCTAATAATTCTTCATCTAACTTATTCTTAATCTTCAACCCAGCTAACGGCTGGCGCACTTTAATTCCTAATTCTGCTCTTTGAGCTAAAGCTTGGGTAACACTCTCCCGAACTTGTTTCATTTTTTCTTCTAAATCCTTGTCAATTTTCTCTTTATATACTTTTGGCCAATCAAACAAATGAATTGACTCTGGCATATTTTCTAAACGCAAATTAGAATACATCTCTTCAGCAAAAAAGGGCATAATAGGAGCTATGAGTTTGGTTAAATCTAGAAGCACATAATAAAGGGTTTCAATTGCTTCTTTTCTTCCTTTAGCTCCCTGGTGAAATCTTTTTCTAGACCTTCTAACATACCAAAGGGATAAATCATCAATAAAAAATTTCTCAATTGCCACCGTGGCAGCAGAGGTATTATATCTATCCAAACTTCTAGTAACCCTTCCAATCAAATTATTTAATCTGGAAATAATCCATCTACCTAAAATATTATTAGATTGTAGTTGGTAGTTGGTAGTTGGTAGTTCTTTTTTTGAGACATACGTTTCAAAAAAAGCATAGACATTATATAAAGTTAATAACTTCCTCTTTATCTCTTCTGCTGGTCCATAGCCAAACTTCAAGTTATAAACAGGATTCTGCCTGCTGTACATCCAACGCATTGGATCAGCTCCAATTTTATCAACTGCCTCATCAAACCAAATAACATTTCCTTTTGACTTATGCATCTCTTCTCCTTTTTCGTCCTTAACTGAAGCAAAACCAAAAATTGTCTTTACCGGCTCAGTATTTTCTAAAAAAGTGCTCATCACAATCAAAGCATAAAACCAATTTTTAAATTGGCCAGGGAAAGATTCGCAAATAAATTCAGCTGGAAACCATTCTTTTTCCATTGTAGAAAAAGGAACTATGCCAGCATCAAGCCAGGGATTTCCTACATCAGGAATCCGAGAAACTAATTTCTTGCATTTTGAACATTTAGTTTTCACTTCGTCTACCCAAGGACGATGAGGAGAACGACCTTCAAATTTATCCCAACCAGAAACTGCCTTTTCTTTCAATTCCTCTTTTGAACCAATCACTTCAAAATTACCACATTTACATTCATAAATTGGTAAAGCCAAGCCCCAATAACGTTTCTTGGAAATTAACCAATCCTGCATATTTTTTAACCAATCCAATTCTCTATCTAAACCAAAAGAAGGAATCCATTTTATTTTCTTTGCTACTTTCATCAAGGATTTTCTCAATCTATCCATTGAAATATACCACTCATCAACTAAGCGGAAAATCAATTCTTCTTTACAACGCCAGCAAGTTGGATAACGGTGAATATAATCTTCAATTTTGAAAACTAAACCTTTTTTGGTTAAATTCTCAAAAATCTGCTCGTTCACCTCGCTCACTAATTTCCCAGCTAAAAATCCAAAACCATCTTTGTATCTACTTTCCTCATCTGTTGGATCAACAACTGGAAATTTAAGTTCTTTACTTAATTGGAAATCCTCTTGTCCACAACCAGGAGCAATATGAACAATCCCAGTCCCTTCTTCTTCAGAAACATCCTTCCATAAAATAACTCTGTGCTTTTCTTTTTTCATGCTCTTCTTAACTGCCTCCAACTCGTCAAACATGCCTTGATACTTTAAATTATCCAATTCTTTTCCAGGAAACTCTTTAATTATCCTTCCATCTGGAATTAAATCAGCTTTTTCTTTAAGAACAATAAAAATACCTCCTTTCTTATCCCGGACTTCAGCATAAGTTAATCTTGGCTGAACAGCTAAGGCAATATTAGCTGGTAAAGTCCAGGGCGTGGTTGTCCAAACAAGGAAAAAGGTATTCTTCCGTCCCTCAACTGGCAATTTTACAAAAATTGATTTATGAGTAAGTTCTTTATACTCTTCAGTTAAAATCTCATGCTGGGAAATAGCTGTGCCACAACGAGGACACCAAGGAACAACATCCCTGCCTTTGTACAATAATCCTTTTTTCCAGCAAGTTTTAAGAAAACTCCAAATAGCATAATTATTTTCATCAGACATTGTGTAATAGGAATTCTTCCAATCCATCCACTGGCCCAAGCGAATTGACTGCTCTGTCTGAATCTTAGAATATTTCAAAACTCTTTTCTTGCAGGCCTCAACAAATTTCTCAATACCAAATTTCTCAATGTCCTTTTTTGTTTTAAAGCCCATTTCTTTTTCAACCTCAACCTCAACCCAAAGCCCCTGGCAATCAAAGCCATTTTGAAACCTCTGGTCAAAACCCTGCATTGCTTTATATCTCTGGAATAAATCTTTGTAAGTCCTTCCCCAAGCATGATGCACGCCCATTGGATTGTTAGCTGTTATTGGTCCATCTAAAAATGACCAGCGTTCTTTGCCCTGATTTTTCTTTCTAAGTTTTTCAAAGATCTTCTTCTCCTGCCAAAACTTTAGAATTTTCTCTTCAATTTTCGGAAAATCAAAATTCATGTTATTTAACTTTTAAAAATTCTCCAACATTTGGATAAAAATCTTTATAAGGACTAAACCTTTCAGTCCTTTTTTTAAAAAGCTTATCTTCGTTTAGACCTCTCATTGTTCCGATTAAAAGCCACGAAGGATCTCCATGACTAACAATTAAAATCTTCTTATTTCTATGTCTTTTGTCAATATCTTTTATAAAATCCATCATTCTTTTTTTCACATCTCTCCAGTTTTCGCCTTTAGGAGGACGTTTTGAAAATCTCTGTTTTATTGAAGAAAAAAATTGAAGATAATCTTTTACTGGCCTATCTTGATAAACTCCCCAATTTATATCCCTAAGCCGTTTATCAACCTTAACTTTCAAACCAAGCTCTTTAGCCACAATTTCTGCTGTTCGGCGAGCCCTTAGAAAATCTGAAGAATAGATTAAATCAATCTTTTTACTTTTAAGTTTCTTAGCCGCAGTTTCTGCCTGTTTCTTACCTGTTTTAGTCAAACTAGTAATAAAATCAGGCCAAGGATACAAAAGATCATCTTTTTTGGTTTGATAAATCGTCTCTCCATGCCGCAAAAGAATATATTTATTTCTCATTTTACATTTTTTTTGGGGCGCTAATTCCCATTAAATCTAAAGTATTTTTAAGAACGGTTTGGGTTGCTAAAATTAAAGATAATCTTGCCTGGCTTAACTCTTTATCGTCTGAAATAACCTTACAATCGCGATAAAATTTATGAAACTCAGTAGCTAAATCAGTTGCATATTGAGGAACTCTCTGCACCTGATAATCTTTAGCAGTATCTCCAATAATTTCTGGGAATCTAATCAACCGCTTAATTAAAGATAGTTCGCTTGGATGATCTAATAACCTGAAACTTGAAACTTGAAACTTGAAACCTTTTGCTTTACGTAAAATGCTACAAATCCTGGCATGAGCGTATTGGACATAATAAACCGGATTCTTCTCTGATTGCTCTTTAGCTATAGAGACGTCAAAATTTAAGTGAGTGTCAGCTGACTTTTGTAAGAAAAAGAACTTAGTAACATCAGCTCCAACTTTATCAAGTAGCTCATCCATGGCAACATAAACACCCCGCCTTTTGGACATTTTGATTTTTTTCTTTTTTTCCAAGAGAGTAACAAATTGTAAAAGAATTATATCAAGCTTTCCTTTGTGGCCAAAAGCAGTCATTCCAGCCTGCAAACCAAAAACATCGCCAGCATGGTCAGCCCCCCAAACATCGATTACTTTATCAAACTTCTTCTTCTCAAATTTATATTTATGATAGGCAATATCTCCAGCCAAATAAGTTTTCCAGCTATCTTTTTTGATAATAACCCTGTCTCTATTATCACCAAATTTTGTAGATTTAAACCACAAAGCTCCTTCTTTTTTATAAGCTAAACCTTTTTTCTTTAAAAACTCTGAAACCTTATCAACTTCTCCAGATTTGTGAAGTTTTGTTTCTGAAAACCACTCGTCATACTTTATTCCCATTCTATCAGCTGTCTTCTTAATCATTTCATCAACAATAATTTTAGCTGCCTTCTCCCCTGCTTTATAAGGATCTTTCCCTTTAATTTTTTTGCTTAAATAATCAATATATTTACCTTTGTATTTAGCTTCTTTATTTTTCAAAACAGAATTTCCCAAAGCTAAAATTTGCATCCCGTAATTATTGATATAAAAAGCTTTTTCAACGTTAAAACCAGCTTTTTTCAGGATATTCCCCAAGGCATCACCAAAAGGACCGCCTCGAGCATTACCTACTGTTAAGGGACCTGTTGGATTCGCGGAAATAAATTCTACTTGAACTTTTTTACCCTTCCCGAGTTTCAAATCACCAAATTTCTCTTTTTCTTTTAAAATCTCCCCTACTTGTTCTTGCAAATACTCTTTGGAAATAAAAAAATTAATAAAACCCGGTTTAACAACATCAATCTTCTCGATAATATTGCTTTTAATTTTTGATTTTATCATTTCAGCTATCTTTATTGGATCTTCTTTCCCAATCGTCATTGCAACATTAGTGGCATAATTACCGTATGCCTTCTCCCTCGGCTCCTCAACCAAAACCTCTGGAACCTTAAAACCAAGCTCCTTTACTGCTTTCTCTATTAATTTCCTGATATCATTCCTAATCATTGTTTCCAGTTTAGCTTATTTTCTGATAAAATAAAAGTGATATGAAGGTTCTTGCGGAAAATAGAAAAGCGAGGTTTGACTATGAAATCCTGGAGAAATTTGAAGCAGGCATGGTTTTGATTGGACAGGAAGTAAAGTCAATAAAATCAGGGAGGATGAGCTTAAAAGGTTCTTATGTGGTTCTAAAGGGAGAGGAACCGTATTTAATCGGAGCTAATATCCCTCCTTATCAACCAAAAAACGCTCCTAAAGATTATGAACCAGAAAAGTCAAGAAAACTTCTTTTGAATAAGTTAGAAATTAAACATTTAATCGGGAAAACAAAACAAAAGGGCTTGACTTTAATACCCTTAAGAGTGTATACTAAGAGAGGTAAAATTAAGCTTGAATTTGGAATAGCTAAAGGAAGAAAAAAAGCTGACAAAAGAGAGCTAATTAAAAAACGAGAAGCAGAAAGAGAATTAAAAAGAGAATTAAAATCACGGGGATGAAAAGTTTTGACAGAAGTTTTTGTCAGGATAAAGCAGTTCCAGCTTGGAATCTGGTAAAACTTCCAGAAAAAATAAGTGCTAACTTATTTAAGAAACCTGCGTTAGCATTTGCTTAACGCCGTCGGGATTACTGATTCTCGCTAAGCAATCTTTGGCGTTATAATCGCGAGATAGATAATTTTCTTCCTCAAGGGAATTATTGAAACAAACGAGGATAAGATACTAAGATTTTGTCTGTTTCTTGCTTGGTATCTGAAAATTAAAACAGACTAAATCTGTAGAACTATTTTGGCAAAACTTTTGGACGCGAGTTCACCCTCGCCATCTCCACAGTGCAAAGAAAACCATTAGTCAACAATCGAATAAGGGCCAGAGAAGTAAGGGTGATTGATGAAGCTGGAAAACAACTGGGAGTTTTGGTATTAACAAAAGCGCTCCAAATAGCAAGGGAGCGCGGTTTCGATTTAATCCAGGTTACAGAAAAAGTTGAGCCGCCTGTTTGTAAACTAATGGACTATGGAAAATATCTTTATCAACTGAAAAAGAAAGAAAAATCAGCTAAAGATCACCGGATAAGCTTACTTAAAGGAATAAGATTAACTTTTGGAATTTCTGAACACGATTTAGAAACAAGAGTCAGACAAACAGAAAAATTTTTAAAGTCAGGATATAAGGTTAGAATAGAGATGAAATTGAGAGGAAGAGAAAAAGCACATCAAGATTTTGCTAAAGAAAAAATAAAAAAATTTCTTGAGGCATTAGAAAAGTCAATTCCAATAAAAATTGAAAGAGAATTAAAAAGACAACCAAGAGGATTAACAATGATTATTTCCAAAAAATAGAAAAATTTAACTATGAAAACGAGAAAATCAATCAAAAAACGTTTTAAAATAACTAAAACCGGTAAGGTTCTAAGAAGAGCGACTGGACAGGACCATTATCGGGCGAAAAAAACGGGTAAGAGGAAAAGAAAAGGCCGGAAATGGGTTAAAGTTTCCAAGCCATTTGCCAGGAAGATTAAGAAGTTAATTAAGTAATATGGTTCGTGTAAAAAGAGGAAAAGCTGCACACAAAAGAAGAAAAAAAGTATTAAAACATACTAAAGGTTTTCGTTGGGGAAGAAAATCAAAGTACAAAGCAGCAAAAGAGGCATTAATGCATGCCTGGAAATATGCTTATCGAGATAGAAGGGTCAAAAAAAGGGAATTTAGAAAACTCTGGCAAATTCAAATAAATTCTGCCTGTAGAAAGCAGGGTTTATCCTACAGTCGTTTTATCCACGAACTAAAAGAAAAAAAGATTGAACTTGATAGAAAAATCTTAGCCGACCTCGCAAAAAACAATCCCAACATCTTTGAAAAGATCGTAGAAGAGGTAAAAAAATAACCTATGATAAAAAGAAAGCCACCTTTGAAAGATGGCTTTTTAAATTCTTCTTATTCTCTACGGAAGCAGCAATCTATACATAGTTGCTCTCGGGGCTTGCCAATTATCCCAACCAAATCATCAACACTGTTATACTTCAAACCATCTACTCCTAATGCTCTAATTCTATCTTCTTCATCCGGATGTTGCTCAACTAAAGTTTCCCCCCTTTTGGTTGTCTTTCCGTGAGGACAATAAGAACGGAGTGGAGGGAAAGAGATTCTTAGATGAATTTCAACTTTTATATCAACCCCATCTACTTCCATCTCATATATTATTCTTGTTTTTGGAGCCAGATTCGACTTCATCTGACTTCCCCTAACAATAGAATCATCGCAGACAACTAAGATTATCCTCCTTTTTGACTTTATATCCCCCAATATTACTGTCAAACCTTCTTCTTCTAACCACTGAAGAATGTGCTTAATGGTCTCACTAGTAATCACAATTTTGTAATAAGCTCTTCTTTCTCTCTCTTCCTGAGTCGGGGCTAGATAGCTCCTCACCATGATATGCTTAATTAAATCCTGACGATAAAAAGGAACCCATTTCAGAGTTATATTCCCTGAGCTTATCTGTCGATTTATTTCAGCATCAAATGTCTCCTTATAACCCTCGGCAGAGGAAAGACCAGAGGCAGGCACGCCCATTACTACATGGGGAGTAAAATCATCGGCAATGTCTCGTTTGGCTGAAGCGGCTCCTAACCCCCTCCTGATTAAAGTAGCTGGAATCCCATGAACTATCGCAGCACGAGAAGAAGTATATGCTCCAAAGAAACTACATTCTTGAACTTGTGTTTTTGGAAGCGCACTTTTTTTGAACCAATGTCCGTCTTTCAGCAACACAATCTCTCCCGGCTCAATATCTCTAACTCGTTTAAAACCAAGATTATCAAATCCTACACACTCAGAAGCAACTATTACTGCGTCTTGTTCCTTGCTGCAGCCAATTACTAGGGGCCAGTGACCGTCGGGAGAACGAACAGCATAAATCCCTTCTGGAGTAAGGAGCAAAAGAGTATAAGCCCCGTCAATTTTTTCGCTCATCCGCCTAATACCATCGATGATATCTGCCCCTTGGATAATAAGTTTGCTCATTGCTACGATGTCATCTGTTCTTTCGAAATTGTGCTTGGCGTGTAAAAAATCCCTTATTAATTCATCGCAGTTTCTAATGTTGCCACCGAAACAAGCACTAAAACTACCGACATCTGATTTTCCTACATAGAAAGGTTCCTCAGCTGGGCCGCAATATCCAATAGCTTCTGGCCCGATAAATTCGCTTATCCTTTCTTCAAAATTAGGAGCAAATAGTCCGGATTTACTGTCGCTGATGATCCTCTTACCATCAAACGAAGCAAAACCAGAAAACTTTCCGCTAAAATGCTGAGCATAAGAAGTACCCCAAAAAATTATCTCCTGAAAATCGCCCTGAAAACTCTCCGGATTAATACTTAATGCAAACAGTCCAGCACTCATTTCTTTCTCCTTCTTTAAAACCCTATCTTCTGTTTTCAACGAACAACTTTGATATTCTTTACTACCACACCTTCTTTTAAAAGTAAAGTTCTTTTTCGTTTTACTCCTCGGTTGTATCCTCCAATATTTCCATTGCTTCTTATTACCCGATGGCAAGGAATCTCAGGATTTTTATTTCTATTCAAAACATTTCCTACTGCTCTCCACGCTCGTGGATAGCCTGCTTTCTTAGCTACTATTTTGTATGTCAAAACCTTACCTTTTGGAATCTCTTTAACCACTTTATATACTTTTCTTTGAAATAAGGTATTCATTTGCTTTCTTTAAAACCTCCTTAGCATTCTTATATGTTACTCTTTCAATCGCCTCTTTATATATTAACCATTCATATCCTATATGTTCAAAAGAAATTTTCACTTCTTTAGTCCTGGTCTCAGCTAAATAAAAAGTAACTATTTTGAAAGTCCAGGGAACTTTTTTCTTCTCATTTTCATTTAAACCATAGGTTTTGCGATAAAAATATTTTATCCATTCTTTAAAACCTTCAACTATCTTAATATCCTCAATTCCTGTTTCTTCCGCTACTTCTCTCTTTACCGTCTCTCCTTCTTTCTCCCCTTTTTCAATATTTCCCTTAGGAAAATCCCAATGGCCTGATTTGTAATGCAAAAGGAGATAGTAAATATTACTATCCTCTTTTCTAAAAATTACAGCTCCAGCTGATGTTTCCTTTGGCATATTTTTATCTAAAAAATTTTAAAAGCTCACTTAATGACTGGGTGTTGATGATATCTTTTTTCTCTGCCCAGCCGCGCCGAGCTTGGGCAATTCCAAATCTAATAAATCTCAACTGATCTCTATGATGAGAATCAGTATTAATTACCATTTTTACCCCTACTTCTTTTACTCTCCTAATATACACATCTTTTAAATCTAATCTGTCTGGAGAAGAGTTTATTTCTAAGATTGTTCCTAGTTCCCTGGCCGCTCTTAAAATCTTTTCAAAATCAACCTGATACTCATCCCGGCGCTTAATTATTCTTCCTGTTGGGTGGGAGATAATATCAACATTAGGATTTTTCATTGCTTTGATTATTCTTTCTGTCATTTTTTCTTTTTCCATTTTCATACTTGAATGAACTCCAGCAATAACATAATCTAATTTTTTAAGAGCTTCATCTTTAATATCAATAGAACCGTCATTCATAATGTTTGCTTCGCAGCCCTGTAATACTCTAAATTTTGAATTTTGAATTTTGAATTTTGAATTTAATTTTTCAATTTCTTTTCTTTGTTGAGATAGTTGCCTCTCATTTAATCCATGCTCTATCCTCAAAAACTTAGTATGGTCTGCAATGCCCAAATATTCATATCCCTGAACAATTGCAGCTTCGGCCATCTCTTTAATTGAATTTGTTCCACCATCCCAATCTGAATGACAATGTAAATCTCCCCGAATGTCATCGTAGCCAATAATTTTTGGTAACCCGTTGGGCCTGCCCCGAGCTTGCCGAAGGGCTGCTTCAATTTCTCCCTCGTTTTCTCTCATTTCAGGAGGCATCAAGGGAAGACCAATTGTCTTATAAACTTCTTTTTCAGTCCTGCCAGCTATCATTTTAGAGCCCTTGAAAACTCCATATTCATTCAACTTCAAACCTTTAGCTATAGCAATCCGCCGAGTAGCAATATTATGTTCTTTTGAGCCAGTAAAATATTGAAGAGCTGAACCATAACTTTTAGCAGGAACTACTCTTAAATCCATATCAAAGCCATTTTTCATCCTGACAGAAGACTTTGTCGGCCCTTTACTCCAGATTTTAATTACATCTGGTAAAGAAACAAAAAAATCCATCACTTTCTTTGGATTTTTTGAAATTATTAAAAAATCAACGTCACCAATTGTCTCTTTCATCCTTCTAACTGAACCTGCCACACTTATTTCTTTAACTTCTTTTAAACCTTTTAACTCTTCTGAAACCTCTTTGACAACCGGCATTATGTCTCCCAAAAGAAATCTTCCTTTACTCTTTTTCAAAAAAGCAATTCCCTCTAAAATATTCTTTTCTGTTTTTTCTCCAAAGCCAAACAAAGGAGCAATTTTATGTGACTTAGCTGCTTTTTCTAAATCCTTTAAATTCTTAATTCCCAATTTCTGATAAAGAATCTTTACTTTTCTAGGCCCCATTCCTTCCACAGTAATCATTTCTTCTAAATTTATCGGAGTTTTCTTTTTTAATTTCTCGTAAAATTTAATTCTTCCGGTTTTAAGATATTCTTCAATTTTCAGAGCAATGTTTTTTCCTACCCCAGGAATCTCTTCAAGCCCCTTTAACCCTCCTTTTTTATAAATTTCTTCAACGTCTTCTTCCAATGATTCTAAAGTAATAGCTACTTTTTGATAAGCATAGGGTTTAAAAGCAACCTCTTCCATCTCAAGATAATTAGCAATGTCATAAAAAATTTTAGCTAACTCCTGATTTCTCATGGTTTTGGCATTGGGAATACTCTTTCTTCTGGCACTTTCGGCAAAATTTCTTTTCTAATTAGTAAAAACAAAAAGGAAGCTACTATTCCAAAAGCGCTCACCCCAATAAAAAGAGGAATAAATCCGAAAATCTCAGCTATTGCTCCTCCTAAAATTGCAGCTACTCCCGCTCCAAGCCCAATAGCAGAACTGTCTAAGCCCCAGCAAAAGGCCTCTCTTTTTTTCTCAATATGGCGAGTGAAAATAGCTGACCAAGAAGGAATAGCCAGAGCCATACCTACGGCATGGACTCCTTGGAGAACATATATATGCCAGGGCAATGTGGCAAAAATAAAGCCAATCGGAGTAAGGCTAGCCAGAAGAGTTCCTCCAAATAAGGCATAATAATCGTCTTTCTCTCCATGATTCTCGTCTAAATAATGAGAAAATGGTATTTGGAGAATTGATTTGCCCAACCAGTAAACTCCCATAGCAATTCCAGCCACTTTAACGTTTCCTCCCTGAATGCTTCCTACAATATAAATAGCTAAAATTGGGCCAACCAAGCCCCAGCCAGAATTCAAAACCAAATCAGAAAAAACCATTACTTTTACAACTTTGTTAAGAGTTTTAAACATAGATTTAATTGATAAATCTTAATTTCTAAAAAGATTCTGGAGAAGGAATTTTATACACAACGTGGTCTTTAGAAAATATTCTTTTGCGAATAAATAAAAAGATAAAAACAGCTATCATATTTATAGCTCCGGCTAAAATAAAAAGGGGCTTAAAACCAAGAAAAGCAGCTATAGCTCCGCCAATAGCTCCGGTAACTCCTATACCAAAACCAAGAGAAGTACTTTTCACTCCCCATTCAAAAGCCTCTTTGCCTCTATCAATATGGCGAGTAAAAATAGCTAAAATAGAGGGAACAAACATTGCCATACCGATTGCATGTAATACTTGAAAACCATAAATATGCCAAGGTAAAAAAGAAATAAGAAAGCCAAATGGAGGCAAAGCAGTTAAAAATATTCCTATAACCATAAACCAGAAATCATCTTTCTCTCCATGATTCTTATCAAGATACCGGCCAATTGGAATTTGTAAAAGAGATCTTGTACCCCAATAGAAAAGAGTGGCAAGACCCGCAACTTCAGCTGCTTCTGCCGTACTTCCGATGGTAATATTCTGGGCAATAAATAAAGCGAAAACAGGAGCAAACAAACCCCAGGCAGAATTCATAAAGAAATCACCGAGTATCAAAACTTTTATAACTTTGTTGATAGACTTAAGCATATTTACTAATTACCAATCACTTTAACAATTACCTCTCTTTCTCTCGGTCTATTGTCAAAATCCAAGAAAATAATTTGTTGCCACGTGCCCAAAGCTAATTTTTCATCTTCAACTGGCACTGCTAAAAATGGTTGAATTAAGGCTGACCTGATATGGGCGTAACCATTACAATCACCCCATTTTTTACAATGCTCGTAATCTTTATTCATTGGAGCTATTTTTTCTAAAGCCCTTTTCAAATCTTCAATCACTCCCTTTTCATATTCAATTGTAGTAATCCCGCAGGTTGAACCAGGACAAGATATCAAACATATCCCCTCTTCTTTTCCTGCTTTCTCTACTGCCCCTGAAATCTCGTCTGTAATATCAATAATATCATTAAATCCTTTTGTTTTTAGAGAAAATCTCATTATCTCATTCTACCCCGTTAAAGGTTATGGGGCAACTTTTTTAACTTGCTCTTGAGGAAAAATTTTATTCCCAGTTTTACTAAAAATATAAGTCCTAAAAGGGCAATTAAAATTTCTGCCCCCCTTAAAATAAAACTAAAAGTAATCCCAGTAGCTGTTCCCAATCCTAAACAACCAAAAGCAAAAACCTGAGCTGCCTCTGAACTTCCTAGTCGGGCTGGGAAAGGAAAGAGATAAGATAAATAGAAGAAAGAAAATATTGCCAAGGAAATAAAAATATTTATTTCTCCTTTTAAAAAGAAAAGCAGGAACCAACAGCGAATTAGAACCAAAAGATATCTTAAAAAAGCAATTCCCAAACCTTTCCACATTAGAATTTTTCTAAAATCGAAAAAAAGAAAGATTTCTTTTTCAATATCTCCAACTAAATGGTTCTTTTTGTTTTCTATTCCAAAAAATCTAAAAAACCATTTTAAAATGCTTTCTTTTTTAAAACTTTTGAAATAAAAAATAGTCACTCCGATAGCTAAAGCTCCGATAAGAACTAAAGTTATTATCCCGAAATTTTTTAAGAGCGAGTTACTTAATAAAAGAAAAGACACTGCTCCAACAACTAAAAATAATAAAAGAATACTTAAGCTAACTAATTTTTCAATAGCAATTGCAGCCAGATTTTTCTTCCAGGGTAGAGAAAATTTTTTCTTAATAGCGTAAAATTTAAAGACCTCTCCTCCAAAGTAAGTGGTTGGAAATAAATAAGTAATAGTGAAGCTAGCAAATAAAATTTCTCCTAAACTCCAAGCTGAAAAATTATATCCCTGAGATTTAAAAATAAATTTATATTTCCAAATTCCAACTAACCAAATTAGCAATGTTATTCCTAAAATAGCTATTCCCTTCCAGCCAGAAAAAGTGAAAAGAATTTCTTTTATCTCTTCCCACCCAACCCGCTCAATAACTAAGAAAAAAAGACCCAACCCGATTACAAAAGAAAACAAAAAAACCAAAACCTTTTTCATTGTATATATTATACTTCAAATTCTATTTACCTAAAAATCCTCTTAAGGTTTTGGCATTCTCAATTGCGTGGCCGTGGGCATCGTTGTTGAAATAGACAAAGACATCTTTATTTCTCTTCCACTTTTTGATTTTTTCAGCTAAATCCTTTAATTCCTTTTTTGTATATTTTGAAGAGAATAAAACTTTAGACCCGTGCATTCTGATATAGACAAAATCAGCAGTTATTTTTTCAGCTCTGGGGAAAGAAGGAGAATCAGCAATTACCCAAGCAACTCTATGTTTTTTTAAAAGTTTGTAAATTTTCTCTTCGCACCAGGTTTTATGACGAAACTCAAAAGCAAATCGTAATTTTTTGTTATTTTTGCGAATAAACTTTAAAAATTCTTCTAATCTTTTTATATTTTCTTCAGTTGCTTTAAAAGAAGGAGGGAATTGAAATAAAATTGGGCCGAGCTTTTCTTTAAGATTCAGAGCATTTTTAATAAATATTTTCCAGGGCTCCTTAACATCTTTCAATCTCTTAATATGGGTAATGAAACGACTTGCCTTTACAGTAAATAAAAAATCTCCCGGCGTTTGGGAGTACCAATTTTGATAAGTACTCGGTCTTGGCAGACGATAAAAAGAATAGTTTACTTCAGTTGTTTTAAGATGTTGAGAAAAGTATTTTAGTTTATCTTTTGAAGACAGGCTTTCTGGATAGAAAATATTTTCCCAGTGGCGATAAACCCACCCAGAAGTACCGATATATATTTTACCTTTGTTCATTTTCTTGTCTTTTTAGTTTTCTTTCTCGGTCTACGATAAAACTTTTCAGCTATCTTTTCCATAAACTTTACTAAAAAGGGGTCGTCTATTTGTTCTTCTGTCCCAACCCACCAAGAATGAAAAGGGCGTTTTTTAGTTTCTTTACTATATTCAAACGCCTGCAAAAGAGTTTCTAATCTATTTACCTGCCTAACGAATCGCGCCTCTTTTGTGGATCCTTTTTCATAATCATACCAAAGATTTAAAATCTCTTTTTTTAATTCTAAAGGCAATCCTGAAGTAATTTTTGTTAAAGCGATTTTCTCTTTTTTATGTTTTTTAAGAAAATTTTTAAGTTTTTTAGACTTTGTAAATCTTGGCCAAGAGTCAAACAATTTAGGCCATTCTTTTTTATTTTTAGGTAATGACTTGTGATCATAAGGAGTTATATCTCCAGCATATAGCTCGCAAAGATCATGAATTAAGGCCATCTTAATAGCTCTTTCAAGATTTAATCTTTTTTTCTTTCCCAAAATCCAGGCCATAATTGCCAATCGAAAACTATGATCAGTAACACTGGCAGGATCCTTCTTCACCCCAATTAAAACCCAACCTCTTCTTGGTATTCTTCTTAGTTTTCCTACTTCATGTAAAAAATTAACAAAGTCAATCATATAATTATTATAAGCAAAGCTTGGAATTGCGTCGTTCGGTCAAAAAAGAAAAATAAATTTTTCTTTTCTTCCCTCACTTGTAATTATAACATTAAAAAAGAGCTAAGAAAACTCAACTCTTTTTTGTTAATTATAATAAATCAGTTATATTTTATCTTATTAATTTTATAAACTGTTTTTATTGGCGAGGAAATAATAACTTCATCTCCAACTTTATGGCCTAAAAGAGCCATTCCAACTGGTGACTCATTACTAATCTTACCCAAGGAAGGATTAGCTTCAAGAGTTCCTACAACTCTAAATTCATCTTTATCTCTATCTACTTCTACTACCACTGTCGCCCCAAGCTCTATAACATCTCGCTTTTTCTTGGAAGGAGTTTTAATTAATTCTACATTCTTTAAAATATTTTCAAGTTCGGCTATTCTTGTCTCAAGAAAACTTAAATCTTCTTGGAAAGAAAGATATTCAGGATTCAAATCTTCAGATTCCCAAATTTTTGGAACTTCCCCTCTGGTTTTAGCAAGCCGAAGATTTTTTAAAACTTTATATTCTTTTTCTATATCCCCAAGTCCTTTTGATGTTAAATAAAACTTTTTTCTTTGTACCATATTTTTGTTTTTGCTAACCCCCTTTCATTTTAGTTTTCCAAAACAGTTTGTCAAGAGCAGTTAGTAAAATTTAGTGATTTGACCTTTCAACTTTGTTTTTTAAAGTTTTCCACAGGTATATATTATTTTATCCGATCAAGATAGTTTGTCAAGCCCTCACACCATAACAAGGACCGGCTACCCCTTTTAGGGCGCCTTCGGCGCCCTGTCCCTGTTTGGTTGTGAGGGCAAGAGCAAACTGTTGAAAATTAGAGAACAAACAAAAAACCCTTTAAGGGTTTAATAAAATTTATCTATTCACCTATTCCTATTGTCTAATACCTTCTATAGAAAATGCTCGCACTCATTGCATTTTTCTTCACAAAGACATTTTTTAGATATATCAGAAAGATTAGGTGGTAAATGTCCTTTAGGTATTAATGGTATTTCCCCAAAGTTAACATGAATATCTCTTATCTTCGGCTCAGACCTTATTTGTTTCTTAGCAAAATCATTTATCCTTTTAAGATTAGGAGCTAAAATTCCTATGATTAGATTATGCTGACCAGAGGAAACTCTAACTAAATTATATACCAAAGGACAATTTTCAAATTTTCTTATTAATTTAGAAATAATATCAGGGGGTGCTTCAATACCTATATTGGCTGAGACAGAATAAAATTTTTCAATATTTAATAATGCTCGGATTTTCAAAATATCATGCTTAATTAACTTCTCAACCCTATTTTTAACGCCAACTGGAGTTAATCCTGTTTTCTTGGCAATATCCACAAAGCTTTTTCTTCCATCCTCAGATAATGACCTAATTACTTCAAGATCAATTTCATCTAAAGCCCTTAAACTCCAAGAGGTTGGGGCGGGATAATCTTCAACTGAAAAATCAGCCACCTTCATTCTGTCACACAAAACAGCAAACTTTATATCCTTTATCTCTAATCTCTCTTTTTTCTCTCTCATAAACTTCATGACTATTCTATAGGCCTTGCCAGTAACGATATCATTGTCAACTAATAAAACTTTTCTTCCTTTGACTTTCTCTTGTTCCAATCCTTTTCCATAATCATCCATTGTAGTAAAAGTGACATTTTTCTTTTTCTGAGATAACCATTCATAAAGGCCTTCTCCATAAAAAACACCGTCATCTTCCAAACCAATTATGCATCCTTTGTCTTTACCAAAATACTTTATTACATCTTTACCAACTCCTTTAATAAATTTCTTTATTGGTTTAAGGCTTAAAAGAGTATTTTTCTGCATATTTTTTCACATAATGTTTTATTAATTGATCACGAAGTTGAGGAGTTGAAGTAGCAATTAATAAATCTACCTTGCTATGTTGTCCCCCAGGAATAAATTGGTAATCCTGGTAGCTTCCATCAGAATCAACACTGACAACCCGACAGCCAGCATTTTTAGCAATTGGAAAACCGGGATCTATTTCTGAACGAGGCTCATCAAACATTATATAAGCGTCAATTAAACCCGAAGCAAGGAAGCTGTAAATATAAGAGCCACCGTGAGGATAAAAAAGTCCTTTGGGGTGCATATTTTTTATTAAGTCCCCGAAAATATCAAGAAACTTTGAAGAATATTGAGAACTCATTATGTAACTGGACAAAACAATAGGTTCTGTTATTTTTTTTCTGGTAGCTGGCTTAATTTTCTTTTTTCTACCACTATTCATTGAAACTAAATAATTTCCATTTTCTTCTGTGATGTAATATTTCTCATTAACAATATCAGCTATACCGCAGCATAAAGGGTTTCTTTTTTTATCAAAGAAACTTAGAGCTGTGTACCAATTATGTTCAAAGCCCCGAAGATAAAGCATTGAACCATCAAAGGGATCAACTGAACCGTAAATTTCTCCTCCGTTTTCAATATCTCTGTCTTCTGGTTCAGAAAAGATAGTTGCTTTCACTCTGTGCTTTTTCAAAAGCTTTTCTAAAATTTCTTCTCCTACTCTATCAATTCCAATTTCCAGGTCCTCTGGCCTGTTGATTGTCTCACCCAAAACCTGCCTGCCCTTTCCTTGGACAGCTATCTTTTTTACCTCTTTGGTCGTCTCAACTAAATATTCTACTAACAAGTTTTTTAAAGCTTGGTTTTTCATACCCTTTTGTTTATTCTAACATAATTTAATATCCCATGCCAGGCATTTGAGGCATTTCTTTTCCTTTTTCCTCTTTTCGTTCAGCAACAACACATTCAGTAGTCAAAAACATACTAGCTGCTGAAGCAGCATTTTGAAGAGCAGACCTAACAACTTTAGTTGGATCCACAATCCCTGACTCCATTAAATTCTCATACTTTAGGGTTTCAGCATTAAAACCAAATCCCTCTCCATCTTCCTTAACTTTCTGAGCTACCACTGCCCCGTCAACGCCGGCATTTTGAGCAATTTGCCTAATTGGCTCTTCTAAAACTCTTTTTAGAATATTACTTCCTGTTTTTTCTTCACCCTTAACCTCCACTTCTTCTAAAACCGAACTTGCCCTTAATAAAGCTACTCCTCCTCCAGGAACAACCCCTTCTTCAACCGCAGCTCTGGTTGCGGACAGCGCATCTTCTGTTTTGTGTTGTTTTCCTTTCTGTTCAACCTCAGTCGCAGCCCCAACTTTAATTACTGCTACTCCGCCAACTAACTTTGCTAGTCTATCCTGCAGTTTTTCTTTATCAAATTCAGATTCAGTGGCTTCAAGTTCTCTCTTAATTTGCCCAACCCGAGCTTCAATATCTTCTTTCTTTCCTCTGCCTTCAATAACCGTAGTATTTTCTTTAGTTGAAACAACCCTTCTAGCCGAACCTAACATGTTCATTTCAATATTTTCCAACTTCAAGCCAACTTCTTCTGAGATCAGCTGAGCTCCGGTAATAATGGCTATATCTTGGAGCATCTCTTTTTTTCTATCTCCAAACCCTGGAGTTTTAACTGCTAAAGTGTTGAAAATTCCCCGAAGTTTATTAACCACCAAGGTAGCCAGGGCTTCACCTTCTATGTCTTCAGCAATAATTACTAATTCTTTTTTACCTTTTTGAGCTATTTTTTCCAAAACAGGAACAATCTCATTAATAGATGAGATTTTTTTGTCAGTAACCAAAATAAAAGGGTCTTCATAAACCGCCTCCATTCTTTCGGCATTAGTAATCATATATGGAGAAATATAACCCTGGTCAAATTGAAGCCCTTTGACAATTTCTTTTTCAAGACCGAAAGTTTTTGATTCCTCAACTGTTATTACCCCGTCCTTGCCAACTTCATCCATAACTTCAGCAATTAAATTACCAATTTCTTTGCTTTCAGCAGAAATAGTTGCTACTTGGGCAATTTCTTCTTTGGTGGTAATTTTTTTTGCCATTTTCTTTAGTTCCTCTACCACTCTTTCTACTCCTTTCTCAATGCCTCTCCTAAGAGCTAAAGGGTTAGCTCCAGCAGCTACATTTTTTAGACCTTCAGAAACTATTGCCTGAGCTAAAACCACAGCAGTGGTAGTACCATCGCCAGCAACATCATTAGTTTTCTCAGCCACCTCTTTAAGAATTTCAGCCCCTAAATTTTCAATCTTGTCTTCCAATTCAATCTCTTTAGCAATAGTCACCCCGTCATTAGTAATAGTGGGAGTTCCAAAGCCCTTATCCAAAACAACATTCCTTCCTTTAGGACCTAAGGTAACTTTAACTGCATCAGCCAATTTATCTGCTCCTGTTTTTATTTTTTTTCTTGCTTCTTCTTGAAATTTAATTTGTTTTGCCATGTTATTCAATAATTGCTAATATATCTTCTTGTTTTGCGATTAAATATTCTTTATCCGCAACCTTTATTTCATTTGGACCATATTTAGTAAATAAAACTTTATCTCCTGGTTTTACTTCCAAAGGAATAACTTTCCCAGAAGCTGTTTTCCGACCTGGACCAACAGCAATTACCCGACCTTGCTCAGGCCTTTCTTTCTCAGCTGTCTCTGGAAGCAAAATCCCAGCTTTTGTTTTCTCTTCCTCTTTAATTGGTTCAATTAATATATGATCGGATAATGGTTTAATATTCATATCTTTATATAAATTAGTCAATTTTTTAATATCTATTATTTTACCCAAAACCAAAATCTTGTCAAGTCTTTATCTTCAAATACTTGCCAGTGTAGCTTTTTTTGGTTTTGGTGATTTCTAAGGGCGTGCCTTCGGCAACGATTTGGCCGCCTTCGTCCCCTCCTTCGGGACCAAGATCTATGCACCAGTCCGTGTTCTTGATAACGTCTCCGTTGTGCTCAATCGTTAAAACAGTGTTACCTTTATTAACTAATTCTCTTAAGACCTTAATCAATTTTTTAATATCATCCGGGTGAAGACCAGTTGTTGGTTCGTCTAAGATATATAAAGTTTTACCAGTGGACTTTCTGGAAAGCTCAGTAGCTAATTTTACTCTTTGGGCTTCTCCTCCAGATAAAGAGGGGGCCGGCTGTCCAAGTTGAACATAGGATAGGCCAACTTCATTTAAGGTTTTTAATTTCTGGGAAAGACCAGGGATGTTTTTGAAAAAATCTAAGGCTTCTTCAACTGTCATTTCTAAAACCTCAGCAATGTTTTTTCCCTTGTATTCAATTTCAAGGGCTTCTTTATTATATCTTTTTCCCTTGCATTCTTTACATTCAACATAAACATCTGGCAAAAAATACATTTCAACTTTAATCCGGCCTTGACCTTCACAGGCCTCGCACCTACCGCCTTTCACATTAAAACTAAAACGGCCGGGCGAATAGCCCCTAACTCTGGCTTCCCGGGTCTTTGAAAAAAGTTCTCTGATGTAAGAAAAGGCGCCAGTATAAGTTGCTGGATCAGAACGGGGCGTTCGACCAATTGGGGATTGGTCAACTAAAACAACCTTATTTAAAAACTCACTGCCTAAAATCTTCTTGTGTTTACCTGGCTCTTCTTTTGTTTTGTAAAATTTTTTAAGCAAAGCTCGGGCTAAAATATCATCCATTAGAGAGCTTTTCCCTGACCCAGAAACTCCAGTTATACAAACAAATTTACCAAGCGGAATTCTAACATCAATATTTTTTAGATTATGCTCCTGAGCCCCTTTAATTATTAAATAGTTTTGCTTGCCCGCCGAAGCTTTAGCGGAGACGGGAGTTTTGATTTTTGATTTTTCTGACGTCACTTCAACCCTCTTCCGCCCTGATAAATATTCACCTGTTAAAGTTTTTGACTTTAGTAATTGTTTTGGTGTCCCCTTAAAAACAATCCGGCCGCCGTGCTTTCCTGCTCCGGGACCAACGTCAATTACCCAGTCAGCCGCGCGAATGGTTTGATTATCGTGCTCAACGATAATTACCGTATTGCCAAGATCTCTTAATTTTTTAAGTGTCCCAATCAATCTTCCCTGGTCTCTTGGATGAAGACCTATTGAGGGCTCATCTAAAATATATAAAACTCCAGTTAATTTTGAACCAATTTGGGTGGCTAATCTTATCCTTTCTTCCTCGCCGCCGGCCAAGGTAGCGGCTTTCCTGTCCAAAGTTAAATAATCAAGCCCAACATCAATTAAAAATTGAAGGCGACTTAGAATTTCCTTAATTATAGGCTGAGCCACTTTGGGGTCAGACTCGGGTCTGACTCCAAAAAAAACTTTTACTTTATCGATTGGCATCCCTACTATTTCATCAATTGACTTGCCAGCTACTGTCACCGCTAACACTTCTGGTTTTAATCTTTTTCCCAAACATTTGGGACATTGTCTTTTTACCATATACTGTTCAATTTCCTGACGGGTCCAGTCGGAATTAGTTTCATGATACTTTCTTTCAAGACTAGGAATTACGCCTTCAAAATCTTTATTTCCGTAAAGGACAATATCTAAAATTTTCTCAGACAAAGTCCCAACTGGTTGGTCCAAAGAAAAATTATATCTATTTGCTAAATCAGAAAGCTGCCACCAAAAATAAGAACCTGCCTTCGGTAGAACCTTATTTTCTCGCTTCGCTCGAAAATAACTCCGTCTGCCAATTTTATTTGAAGCCCGCACCAAGGGCCTAATTGCTCCTTCAGCAATAGTTAAGTTTGGATTTGGAATAATTAACTTTGGGTCAACTTCTAATTTCTCACCTAATCCCATACATCCTAGGCAGGCACCATAAGGACTATTAAATGAAAAAAGACGCGGCTCCAATTCAGGCAAAGAAATGCCGCATTCTTCACAAGCAAAACGCTCACTAAATGTTAAATCATTTGTTCTTTGTTCTTTGTTCCTCGTTCTCTGACCTACTGTCACTATGCCTTTCCCGATCCTCAAGCCAATTTCCAAAGAATCAATCAATCTTGATTTTTCTAAGTCCTCTCCAATCACTAATCTATCCACCACTACTTCAATATTGTGTTTTTTATTTCTGTCTAAACTTTTTCCTAATATTTCTTCAACCCTGTAAATTATTCCATCAACTCTTACCCTAACAAATCCTCCTCTTTGAATTTCCTCCAGAGTCCCTTGATGTTCTCCTTTTTGGGAACGAACTACCGGACCTAAAACAGTAATCTCTGATTTTTGAGGAAGTTTCAAAACCTGCTCAACAATCTGGTCAACTGTCTGCCGGGAAATTGGCTTTTTACATTTTGGACAGTGGGGCTTTCCAACTCTGGCAAATAAAAGACGGAGATAATCGTAAATCTCCGTTATTGTGCCCACTGTGGAACGGGGGTTATGAGCTGCTTTTCTTTGGTCAATAGAAATAGCCGGACTTACCCCTTCAATTCTTTCTACCTCGGGCTTATCCATTACTCCTAAAAACTGCCTGGCGTAGGCAGACAAGCTTTCAACATATCTTCTCTGCCCTTCAGCATATAAAGTATCAAAAGCCAAGGAGGACTTGCCGGAACCTGAAATCCCGGTAATCACCACCAATTTATTCCTGGGAATATCAATATTAATATTCTTTAGATTATGAACCTTAGCCCCCCGAATTTTAATAACATCCTTTTCCATAAGTAATCTATTATACCCCAAGCCTCAAAAGATTTCAATAGATTGACCTCTTGCAAAAAATTTGATAGTATATATATAATATATATGTATATAGGAAAACCCCTCTTTCATATTATCTCTGGGGCCTTAGGTCTTTTTTTGGCTGCTAAGTTTGTTCCAGGAGTAGAATTTTATGGCACTTTTTTAATGCTTTTGATAATTGGAGGAGTTTTAGGTCTTATTAATTTTTCTCTTAAACCAATTTTAAAAGCAATCTCCCTGCCTTTAAGAATCTTAACTTTTGGCCTATTTAGTTTAGTGATAAATATGGGCTTGGTCTGGCTAATGGAGATTCTTTTCCCAAGAGATTTAGAAATTACTGGTCTCCTTCCCCTTTTCTGGACAACAGTCATAATCTGGGCCTTAAACTTTATTTTCGGTCTCTATACTCCAAAAAGAAGGAGAATTGTAGAAATTATTGAATAAAATATGCAAACACTCTTACCAATCGCTCAAATCATTGTTGCTATACTCTTAATTGTCTTCATCCTCCTTCAGCAAAGAGGGACTGCTTTGGGGTCTGCTTTTGGAGGCGAAGGAGGTAGTTTTTACGCCACTCGACGAGGTATTCAAAAGAAAATCTTTTGGGCAACTATAATCTGCGGAGTTTTATTTATTGTTTTTGCCTTGTCAAATCTCATTCTCTAACTTCTGATATGACCTATTTTTGACGGTCGTCGGAAATAGGTCATTGACTATGAGAAAAAAGAGGAAATTTTTATTTATAGAAAAATGGCCCGCCAAATCTCAGTGGAGGCAATTTTTTAAAGTTCTAACGAAAAAAGAAAAAATCGCTTTTTTTGCTTTTTTTCTTTTAGCCCTCGGTTCTTTCACTTTTCTTTTAATTAATCTTTATTTTAAAAATACTGAAATCGCGCCGGCCCGAGGAGGAACTCACACTGAAGGAGTAATTGGCCAACCGAGATTTATCAATCCCGTCTACGCTAATTCTGATGTTGACCGGGACTTAGTCCAGCTTATCTTTTCTGGTTTAATGAAATACGATGAAAACTTACAAATAGTTCCTGACTTAGCCAAAGGATATCCTGAAATTGAAGAAGATGGGAAAGTTTATAAATTTTATCTAAAAGAAAATCTTTTCTGGCAAGACAAAACCCCACTTACTGCTGACGACATAATTTTTACTGTCAAAACAATCCAAAACCCGGATTTCAAAAGTCCTCTCCAGGCAAACTGGGTGGGGGTAGAAATAGAAAAAATTAATGATTTGGGAGTTAAATTTACATTAAGAAAGCCCTACAGTGCTTTTCTGGAAAACTGCACCTTAAAGATTTTGCCAAAGCATATTTGGGAGAATGTCTCTCCAGAGAACTTTGCTTTTGAATCCTCTAACTTAAAACCAATAGGATCAGGTCTTTACAAATTAAAAAAGATAAAACAAAATTCTAACTGGATAAAATCTTTAACCTTGGTCGCTAACTCTCTTCATTCCGGGAAAAAACCCTACATTTCTAAAATCAAATTTGTATTTTTTGATAATGAAGAAGAACTAATTAAAACAGCTGAGCAAGGGAAAATTAAAGGGCTATCCTTAAGCTCGCTGGCAAATATTGGTGGAAATTGGCGAACTTATTTGCTCTCTCTGCCAAGATATTTTGCAGTGTTTTTCAATCAAGAAAAATCAAAAGTCCTGGCTGAAAAAGAAGTCCGGTTAGCTCTAAATTATGGGGTTAACAAAAAAGAAATTGGCCAAAAAATTGTCCAATCCCCCATTTTGCCAGAAATCTATGGGCTTGACGCACCTTCAGAAATTTATGAATTTGATATTGAAAAAGCAAAAAACATATTAGAAGAAGCTGGGTTTAAAGACGAAAACCAAGACGGATTAAGGGAAAAGATTATTATTAAAAAACCTGCTTTTGAATTTAAAAGCCGCTTAACAAAAGGGTCAAAAGGAAAAGAAGTAACAGAACTTCAGAAATGCTTGGCTAAGTTTCCAGACATATATCCTGAAGGAGAAATAACCGGCTATTTTGGTGAAAAAACAAAGCAGGCAGTAATTAGATTTCAGGAAAAATATTATGAAGATGTCCTAAAACCATGGGGTTATACAAAAGGAACAGGGACTGTAGGCAAAAGCACCAGAGCCAAATTAAATGAAATCTGCTTCCAAGAACCAGAAGAAATTCTATTGTTAAAGTTTAGCTTAGTAACTGTTGAACAGCTTCAAATGATTAGGGTTGCTGAAATCCTAAAAGAACAATGGAAAATATTAGGAGCAGAAGTTGAAATCCAAACCTTTCCTCTTTTCCAACTAGAGCAGGACTTTATTAAACCAAGAAATTACGAAAGTTTGCTTTTTGGAGAAGTTTTAGGAGCTGTTCCTGACCCTTTTCCTTTCTGGCATTCTTCCCAGAAAAAAGACCCGGGATTAAATTTAGCTTTATATGAGAATAGTAAAGCAGATAAATTATTGGAAGAAAATAGAAAATCTCCAATCCCTGAGACCCGAGCTGAAAAACTATCCCTTTTTCAAGACATCTTAATTGAAGACGTTCCAGTAGTATTTTTGTATAGTCCAGATTATATTTATCTGGTATCAAAAGAAATAAAAGGAATAATAGTAGAAAAAATTGTTGACCCCTCAAAACGTTTCTCAGGAATTGAAAAGTGGTATATCAAAACAAAAAGAGTATGGAAGTGGATTTAAAAGATAAAACACCAGACATCCGTTATCTCCATGATATGAAGGATGTTATCTATGACAAAGAGTGGCTTAAAACAGCTCCTAATCTTGAACTTTATTATATGTATAGAGGATTAAAAAAGAAAGGAGAATTAAGATATGATATCACCGTTGTCCCCCCCCAAATGTTAGGAGAAGAATTTGTCCGAACTAAAGGTAATCGGAACTCAAAAAACTTTCCAGAACTCTATATAGTTTTAGAAGGGGAAGCAATCTTTTTAATGCAAAAAACTAAAGGCAAAGCTATTGAAATTGTTGAGGATGTTATAGCAGTGAAAGCCAAGCCGGGAGATTCCATAAATATATCTGCTGAATATGCCGTTGTAATGATAAACCCCTCTCAAAAAACTCTAAAAACAGCAAATTGGGTTTCTGAAAAAAATGAAAATATTTATGAGGAACTGGGAGCAATGAAAGGAGCGTGCTATTTCTATACTAAAAAGGGTTGGATTAAAAATAAAAATTATAAAAAAGTTCCTAAGCTCCGTTTTGAAAAACCCAGAAAATCAATCCCGAAAAACTTGGACTTTTTAAAAGGTTAAGCCGAGGTGGTGAAATTGGCAAACACATACGGTTCAGAGCCGTATACCTTTATGGTTTGTGGGTTCAAATCCCACCCTCGGCACCATGAAAAAAACTCAATCAAATCTCAGAATAATTCCCCTCGGAGGTTTGGGGGAAGTTGGATTGAATATGATTCTATTTGAATATAAAGGGGGAATTTTGATTATTGATATGGGCCTTGGTTTTCCAGGAGAAAACATGCCAGGAATTGATTGTATTATTCCCAATATCTCTTATCTTAAAAGCAAAGAAAAAAATATTTTAGGAGTTTTTCTTACTCACGGCCATTATGATCATATTGGAGCTATCCCCTATATCATCCCAAGGCTTGGTCCGATCCCAATGTATGGCGGTTCTCTAACCAAAGGAATGGTTTTAAAAAGACAGGAAGATTTTCCTAACCAACCTAAACTTAATATAAAGGAAATAAAAGATGGAGCTAAGATTAACTTAGGGCCGTTTCGAACTGAATTTTTCCGACTCAATCATAACATTCCAGATAATTTTGGATTGTTTATTAATACCCCTGTTGGGAATATTATCCATACCTCTGATTTTAAATTTGACGAATCGCCGGTTAATGAACCTCCAACCGATTTTAAGAAATTAAAAAAGATTGGCCGAAGAGGCATTCTGCTTTTAATGTCTGAATCTACTGGAGCCGAAGAGGAAGAAAGTCATTCCCGTTCTGAGAAAACAATTTTTGAAAATTTAGATAAAATTTTCCAAAAAGCCCAAGGGAGAATTATTGCTGCCTCCTTTGCTTCTCTTATTAACAGGGTTCAGCAATTAATTACTCTCTCAGAAAAATACGGCAGGAAGGTAGCCATTGAAGGATATAGCATGAAAAGTAATATTGAGATTGCTCAGACTTTAAAAATAATCAAAGCCAAAAAAGGAACTTTTATAAAAACAAAAGACATTAACAAATTCCCTGATTCAAAAATAACTATTATTTGTACCGGCGCTCAGGGAGAAGAGGGTGCGGTTTTTATGAGAATCGCCAATCGGGAACATAAATTTATCCACTTAAAAAAGGGAGACGAAGTAGTTTTCTCTTCATCTGTAGTTCCTGGAAATGAAAGAACAGTTCAGATTTTAAAAGATGCATTTCACCGTCAAGGAGCTAAAGTTTTTCACTATAAAATGATGGATATCCATGCCTCAGGTCATGCTAAACAGGAAGAATTAAAAGAAATGGTCAGAATTATGAAACCGAAATTCTTTCTCCCTATTTATGGCCGCTATTCAATGTTAGTTAGGCATGCTGAGTTAGCCGAAGAAGAAGGAATACCCAGAAAAAACATCCTAGTAGCTGAAAATGGCCAAATAATTAATTTAGACAAAGAGAGAATCTCTATAGATAAAAAAACTGTCCCCTCAAATTATGTTATGGTTGATGGTTTGGGTATTGGAGATGTTGGCGAGGTTGTTCTAAGAGATCGCCAAATGCTGGCAGAAGATGGGATGTTTGTTATTGTGGCAATTGTGGATAGGACTACTGGTCAAGTAAGGGGTTCTCCTGATATAATATCAAGAGGGTTCGTTTATTTAAGAGAATCAAAGGAATTGCTTGCTCAAACCCGGAAAAAAGTAATTAATATTGTGGATAAAGCAGCTGGAAGCGGCGGAGCTGTTAACTGGGTCTACGTTAAAGACGAAATCAGAAATAAGATTGGCCAATTTCTCTTTTCAAAAACCAAAAGAAGACCAATAATATTACCAGTAATAATCGAAGTTTAATTTATGCGAGCTTTAAGCGGTATTCAGCCAACCGGCTCAATACATATAGGAAATTATCTGGGAGCTATCAAACAATGGATTAAACTCCAAGAAAAAAATGAGTGTATCTTTTTTATTGCTGACTTACACTCTTTAACTATTCCCTATAAACCCAAAGAGCTTCAAAAAAACATTTTAGAAACTGCTATCGTTTATCTGGCAGCTGGCATTGACCCTCAAAAAAGTATTTTCTTTATCCAATCAGATGTCAAAGAACATACTGAGCTCTGCTGGCTCTTAAATACTGTTTGTCCGATTGGAGATTTAGAAAGAATGACCCAATACAAAGAAAAGGCCAAACAATTTAAAAAGAATATTAATGCTGGCCTCTTGGTCTATCCAATTTTGCAGGCAGCTGACATTTTACTTTATAAGACAGAAGCAGTGCCAGTGGGAAAAGACCAGGTCCAACATATTGAATTAGCAAGAACAATTGCCAGAAAATTTAACCAGAAATTTGGCAAAACCTTTGTTGAACCCAAAGCCCTACTCCCAAAACTTGGAGCAAAAATTATGGCTTTAAATAATCCCAAGCAAAAAATGTCAAAATCATTGGGACCCCAAAGCTATATTTCTCTGTTTGAAGAGCCAGAAGAAATTAAGAAAAAAATAATGTCAGCTGTAACTGACACTGGAAAGCAAATAAAGTATAATCTTCAAAGAAAACCAGGAATTTCAAATCTTTTAACAATTTATGGTTTGTTTAGCGAAAAACCAATAAAAGAAATAGAAAAAACTTTCAAAGGCAAAGGTTATGCTTACTTTAAAAAATCTTTAGCTGAACTTTTGATTAACTCCTTGGAACCTTTCCGCCGGAAAAGAAAAGAACTTCTCAGACGAGAAGTTTATGTTCAAGAAACTCTTAAGGTAGGGGTCAAAAGAGCCAGCGCTATCGCCGAAAGCACCATCCAAGAAACCCGCACCAAAATGGGTCTTGCCTAATTATAATTATTTTTCTTTTTCAATAAGAGCTAATAGCTCTTTTTTCTTTTAATAAAAAGATATAGATTTACCCTATCACCTTAAGCATAAGGTGATAGGGTTTATTTAACACTATTTAATAATTTCAGAAATTTATTGTGAATTTTTCCGTTTGTTATTACAATGTTAGATGTATCTTGGCCGTGATACTTTCCGTCCAGTCCAGTAACTTTAGCCCCGGCCTCTTTGGCAATAGCTATACCTGCTGCTATATCTAAAATTTTTTCTTTACCGGTTAAATCAAAATACCCGTCATAACCTCCCTGGGCAGTATAACAACAAGCAACAGCTCCTAATCCAAAAGCACGAAAACGATAAACATTTTTAAAAATCAACTCTAATCTTCTCATAGTGATTTTTTGTTCCTCTGCTTTTAATTTATTGCTACCAGTTATATCCAAATAAATTATTGATTCATTCAACCTGTTGACATTCGAAACTCTTAGTCTTTTTTGATTATGAAAAGCGCCTTTTCCTTTTTCTGCGAAATAGATATCATTCAATGCCGGTAAATAGACCACTCCGACAATTGGCGTATCGCCCTTCCACAAGGCAATTGAGACATCAAAAAGCTTAATACCTGCTACATAATATTTTGTGCCATCAATTGGGTCAATTATCCAGACATAATCACTTTCTGCATCGATCTTCCCATACTCCTCCCCATAAATCTTATGATGGGGATATTTCTTTTTGATTCTATTTATTATCATCCTCTCTGCTTCCCGATCTATATTTGTATAAATATCCCGCTTGTCAGCTTTGCTTTTTTTTACTACAACTTTATCAAGTCCACCTATTACAATCTTGCCCGCGTCCTTAGCTAGCTTGATAGCAAATTTTAGTTCTTTTGTCATTGATTTTTTATTAATGGATTAATCTTCAATTTGGGTTACTCCAGATTCATTAACCATTTTACAACCCAGGGCTATTAGCAAATCAGAAATCTCCTTTGTTTTCTCTTTAACTTTTTCAGCACTGCTTGCCTCCATATTAAATCTAAGTAACGGATCATTTGCTGAGGGTCGTAGATTAAAACTCCAATCAGGAAAGTTAATAGTCAAAGTATCGAAATGAGAGATTTTGCCATTTTTATATTTTTCTTCTACTTTCTTCAAAATCTCATTCATTACTTCAAGAGCTTTGGGTGTTAAATCATCAGTGGCTTCAAAACCTGGTAAAGAGAAGTTGTATTCACCGCTTACTGGATATAGTTTTCTCGGCTTTCTAGTTAACTCTCCCAAGCTTTTCCCGGTCTCGGAAACTATTTCCATTATTTGTAAAACGGCAATTAAACTATTCTCAACCATAAATTCACCAAAATTATAATAAATATGACCAGAAGATTCAGCCCCAAAAAGCCCATTTTCCCCCTTCATTCTGTTTTTAAAAAAAGCGTGCCCAACCAGCTCAATCTTGGGAATTCCCTTACCTTCTTCAACCATCTTTTTTAAATAGTTTACCGCTCTAACATCATGCAAAATCACTCTGCCGGGATTGCTCTCTAGCATCTTTTTGGCAATCAAACCACCGATATAAACTCCGTAAAGATAGTCGCCATTTTCATCAATAAAATAAATCCTGTCTCCATCGCCATCAAAAATTAAACCCATATCCGCCCCTACCTCTTTAACCTTATCCCTTGCTTGCTTCCTGTTTTCTGGTAAAAAAGGATTAGGTTCGTGCCCGGGATAATTACCGTCCAATTCCCAATTTATTTTAATAAATTCTACTGGTAAAAATTTTTCAACCTTATCAATTTCAATTGCTCCAACGGAATTAGAGGCATCAACAACTACTTTAAGAGGTTTTATCTTCTTAACATCAACAAATTTTAAGGACTCCCGGATAAAATCATCCCAAACATCCATCTTTTTTATCTTCCCTTTCTTTTTGGCTGCTGTTTCTGCCTTATAATTCTCATATAATTCTTTTAAATCTTCCATACCAAGTCCTTTTCCAAAAGGTTTAGCTACCGGCCCAATAATTTTCATTCCACTTAAATATCCAGCAGAGTGGGAAGCAGTTATCTCTACCCCAGAATCAAACTTATAAAAACCGCCGGCAAAATAAACTACATCTGTTCCTGCTAATCCAATATCAAGAATATCTGCTCCACTATCAGCAACACCTTTAATCAAAGCTTTATGAATCTTTGGTGAATTTAAACTAATATCTCTACCAACAACAAGATTTTTAGCATTAAATAGTTTAATGAGGCAACGACCAATTTTATAAACAATTTCATCATTGATATCCTTTGGATACTCTCCCCGGATATCGTAAGCGCGGAAAATTTCCATAAAATTTTTACTATTTTTTAAATTTATTAAATAATTTTATTCCTTCTTTGAGCAATTTTTTAACTTTTCTATAATCGTCTCCATCAGTAATTATTCTGAAAGTTCCTGGTTCGGTTTTTGACTGACGAAACCAAATATAAGAATTTTTGTCAATTAATGCTTTAAACCCGCCAGTAGTACCACCTGTTTTTTTAACCTTGTAACCTTTACTTTTAAAGTATTTCTCTAATTTATTCTTAATCTTAATAACTTTTACCGGTGAGCAACTTATTACTGTCCGTTCTGAATAATATTTAGGATAATTCTCCAAAATATCAATTAAAGACCTCTCTTTCTCAGCAATCATCTTCAGAATCAGAACCGTGCTCATAATACCATCCCGACATTTTATCGGAGGAATAATCACCCCGCCACAAGAACCCTCACCTCCGATAATGCTTTTTTGCCTTTCCATTTCCTCAACCACAACCATTTCTCCAACTTCTACTTCTTTTATTTTTGCCCCATATTTTTTTATAATATCTCTAACTAAATAAGAAGTACAGTCATTGGTTACTACTACTTGGTTCTTAATGCCTTCAAGATAAGCATCGCAGGCTAAAGCTAAGACATACTGTCCGGAAACTACCGGTCCCATTTCTTTGGCAAATTTAGAAATAGATGGTATTACAAATTCAATCCTATCTGCATCACAATCAAACCCACAACCAAATTCAAATTTGCCATTATCTACTTGTTTTTTTAAATAAGCAAGTGAGCTAACATTCGGCTCTATCAATCGAACAAATTGGCTTAATTTATTATTTATAATTTTGACCTGAAGACCCAATTTTTTAAAAAGTTCTTTTAAAATTACAATCCCCGAACCGCCATTTGGATCAACTAAAATCTTGAGTTTAGATTTTTTTATTTTATCTACTGCCGTTGGACCAATTTTCTTGAGAACAAAACGTATGTATTCATCAATAATTTCCTTGTGTTTATTTATTACTTTTCTCCTTAACTTTGTTATTTTTGGCTTGCGGTCTGGAATTTCATGAGCTTTCTTTATTAATTGATTAACTTGCTCCGGATATAACAAGGCGCCATCTTCTTTTAAAAATTTCCAACCATTATATTCTGGCTCATTATGAGAGGCGGAGACATAGACACCTCCCGAAATTTTAAATTTTAAAATTCCATATTCACAAACTTGGATTGGAACCACCCCAACATCTATAATTTTTTCTATTCCCCAATCCTTAAAAGCTTTAATCATTGCTTTTTTAAGAATCGGCGTTGAACTCCTACTATCACCCCCAATTATTAAACTCAATACCTTGTTTCTAAATAATTGGCAATAAGACCAGGCATATTTATAAGCAAGCTGTTCAGTAATACTTTGACCATATATTCCTCTAATTCCAGAAAATGACTCAACCAAATCTTGGTTTCGATTCTTTCGTTGAGTCTGAGAGTTGATTTTCATATTAATATATTGTAGCATAAATTTATGAGTTTTTCAGTAGGTATTATTGGTCTTCCTAACGCTGGTAAGTCCACCCTATTTAAAGCTTTAACTAAAAAGAAAGTTGATATTGCAGCTTATCCTTTTACTACCATTGACCCAAATGTTGGCGTGGTAACTGTCCCTGACGAAAGATTAAAAAAAATCGCCCAAATAGTAAAGCCCGAGAAAACTATTGAAACCGTTATTGAATTTGTAGATATTGCTGGGTTAGTGGAAGGAGCCCACAAAGGAGAAGGAATGGGGAATCAATTTTTATCATATATAAGACCATGTGATGCGGTAGTAGAAGTAATCAGAGGTTTTAAAACCTCTGATATCACAGAAGAAATTAGTCCTAAAAGAGACATTGAAATAATTGAAAATGAACTCTTAATGAAAGACCAAGAAACTGACGATAATATTTTAGCTTCAAAGCCAAAAGTTTATGTTTTTAATATTCAAGAAGGAGCAGGTGTCCCTGAAATTCCAAATTCCTTAACCATTGATTTAAAACTTGAAGAAGAGGCATCTGAACTTTCTGAATCTGAGGCAGAAGAACTCAAAATTAAATCTAAGCTTGACCAATTAATTCTTGCTTGTTACAATATCCTTGACCTTATTACTTTCTTCACAATAACAGGAGGAAAAGAAACTCGGGCTTGGACCCTAAAAAAAGGTTCCAATGCCCTTGAAGCTGCGGGCAAGGTCCATTCTGACTTCAAAGAAAGGTTTATTCGAGCAGAAGTAATTCCTTGGCAAAAATTAGTTGAAACAGGTTCTTGGACTAAGGCAAAAGAATTAGGCCAAATAAAAACAGCGGGGAAAGAATATATTGTCCAAGACGGAGATATTTTAGAATTTAAGATTTAAAAATGAAAAACTACGAACTAACCTATCTTATTTCGCCGGATCTTTCTGAAGAGGAATTAAAGATTTTTTCTGGAAAAATAAGCAACTTCATTCAGGAAGAAACTGGCACTTTAGAAAAAACAACTGAGCCCTCTAAGAAAAAACTGGGCTATCCCATAAAGAAAAAAGAGGAAGCTTTTTTAGTTGCTCTAAATTTCTCTTTAAATCCTGAAAAATTGGGAAGCTTGGAGAAAAAACTCAAATCTGAAAACCAAATTCTCCGCTATGTAATTTTAACCAAAAAAACTCCTGAAAAAATCCTCCGCCCAAGACGGACCAGTCTCGGGCTGGCAACCGAAGAGACCTTACCAAAAATAAAAAAACCTCCTAAAGTTCCTCCAAAAATAACTGAACCCAAAAAGGTCGAATTAAAAGAGATTGATAAAAAAATAGAAGAAATCCTCGGAGAATAATTGAATATGAATTTAAATAAAGTTTTTGTTTTAGGAAATCTTACTGCAGACCCAATCGTTAGAGCTCTACCTTCGGGTCAATCTGTAGCTAACTTTGGTCTAGCTACTAATAGAATCTTTTATGATAGAGATAGACAAAAACAACAACGGACCGAATTTCATAATATTGTCGCCTTTGGCAGAAGCGCAGAAATTGCTCAACAATACTTAAGAAAAGGTTCAATGGTTCTAATTGAAGGAAGGATTCAAACCAGAAACTGGCAGGATTCCTCTGGGAATAAAAGATACCGAACAGAAATTATTACTGAGAGATTACAATTGGGACCAAGAACCGCTTCTTTTCAAACAACCTCTCCTGAACCTTCTGTTCCGAACCAAACTCAAAAAGAAATGTCCCAAGAAGAAATCCCGATTATTGAAGAATGGAAAGAAGAAGAGAAACCTTCCTCTACCCAAGAGCCCCAAGCGACCACGGCTGAAAATCCACCAAAAGACAAAGACCAGAATAATGAAGAAATAGACGTCTCGCAGATACCTTTCTAAATTATGGACTGTCACTTTTGCCAAAGAAATATTAAAGAAATTGATTTTAAAAATACAGAGCTTCTCTCAAGGTTTATCTCTGGCTTGGGCAAAATCAGAGCAAGAAAAAGAACCGGAGTTTGCTCTAAACATCAACGCCAGCTCGCAAAAGCAATAAAACGAGCAAGACATCTTGGATTGCTGTCAGCCACGACAAAATAAATAAATCATTCTAGAAAAAAACGCCTTTTTCTTAAAGACGCTCTAATTAAATGGGCGCTTTTTAAATCTTCAGACCTGTTCTACAATGGCTTTTTTTATTTTTTTTGTTATTTCAGGGTTCGCTTTTAAAAATGCCTTAGCTCCCTCCATTCCCTGTCCTAATTTGGTGTCCTCATACTGATACCAGCTGCCTGCTTTTTTTACAATTTCCTGTTTTAAACCAGTGTTTAAAATATCTGCCAAATAAGAAATGCCCTCATTGTAGTAAATATCAAACTCAGTGATTTTAAAAGGAGCAGCTACTTTATTTTTAACTATTTTTGCCTTAATTCGGCTGCCAATAATTTCATCCCCGTGTTTTATCTGAGCAATTCTTCTCAAATTAATCCTGACTGAAGAGTAAAATTTCAAGGCTAATCCTCCCGGAGTTGTTTCCGGATTCCCAAACATCACTCCGATTTTCATTCGAGTTTGATTTAAAAATATAACAGCTGTTTTTGTTTTGGCAACGATCCCGGAAAGTTTTCTTAACGCTTGACTCATCAAACGAGCCTGGAGACCAATCTGAAACTCACCCATCTCTCCAGCAATCTCTGCTTTTGGAGTTAAGGCGGCTACTGAATCAATAACAATAACATCAACCTCACCTGACCTAACTAAAGTTTCAACAATCTGCAAGGCCTGTTCCCCTGAATCTGGCTGGGAAATCAAAAGGTCATCAATATTGACCCCAATTCTTCTGCCATAATCAGGGTCTAAAGCATGCTCAGCATCAATAAAAGCAGCCACTCCTCCTTTTTTTTGAGCTTCAGCGCAAATATGTAAAGCTAAAGTACTTTTTCCGGTCGATTCAATCCCATAAATCTCAATCACTCTCCCTCGGGGGATTCCGCCTACTCCTAAAGCTGAATCTAAAGAAATGGAACCAGTAGGGATAGCATCGATATCAACCGCTCTGGCTTCTTTAAGCTTCATAATTGCCCCTTCGCCAAAACGTTGTTTAATCTCATCTACCGCTTCTTGCAAATCCTTTTTTTCAGTTTTTTCCTCTTTTTTCTTTGCCATATTCTATAATAACATACCACCACCAGAAATCAACACCCCTTTGTGAATTAAAAAAAGCCCCTCTTGAATAAAGGGCTTTATCACCGACCTAACATCACCACTGGAATGGTCCTTATCACAATTCTCAAATCGAACCATAAAGAGCATTTTTCTAAATATTCTGATTCTAATCTCTCAACTTCTGACGAAAAATCCCTAAAAGAACGATCTGTCACTTGAACTAAACCAGTTAAACCTGGTGGAAAGGAAGTATAATTTTTTCTTCTAGAATCTGACCATCTACTCACTACCCAGGGAAACCTAGGTCTTGTTGCTCCTACTAAAGTCATTTCTCCTTTTATCACATTAATAAACTGTGGTAATTCATCCAAGCTAGTTTTCCTCAAAATAACTCCTATTTTGGTTACTCGGCTATCTTTAATTGATTTTTTTTCTCTCGTTTCCAGAAAAATATCCTTTTCTTGCCCATCGGCGCCCCTTATCATTGAACGGAACTTAAACACAATAAAATGCTTCCCCTTATATCCCACCATCTCTCTGGGATAAATAACCGGGGGGCCAGAGAAAATCCTTATTGCCAAAGCAACTAAAAGAAATAGAGGAGAAAGGATTATCAACAAAAAAAGAGAAATAGTTACATCCAGAAATCTCTTGCCTCTGTATCCCATTGGAAAACACCTCCTTTTTCAATATACTTTTCGTTTTGGATTGTAAAGAACTATTTTATATAATATAGCGTTATTTAAACTTATCAACAAACGTGCGTCCACACCTGCGATTTCAAAATTTGTTTTTTGAGCTTATGGAGCTTAGACTTTTTCCCATTCGCCTTTGTCTTCGGGACTTTCGGGGTTTTCTGGTTCGGTTTCCACGTCGCCGTACACCTCTCTCGGCTTAGCTCCTTCTCCAGGTCCAACCACACCTTTTTCTTCTAAAATATCAATTAATCTGGCTGCTCGGGCATAACCAACTCGCAACCTCCGCTGCAACAAAGAGGCAGAGGCCTTCCTTGCCTCAATAACCATCCTCTTTGCTTCTTCATAAAGAGGGTCTTCCTCGCCATAAAGAGCTCCGGCCCCCGAAGCCCCTGTCTCCCCTAAATCCTTCTTTAACTCTTTAATTAACTGGCTTTCCATTTCTACTGAGGGCTTTAACTCCTCAACTTCTGACGTTATATGCTTGACCACTTTCCTCACTTCTTTCTCTGAAACATAAGCCCCTTGAATTCTCCTGGGTTTAACTACTTCTGCCGAAACATAAAGCATATCTCCCAAACCTAAAAGTTTTTCTGCCCCGGCTGTATCCAGAACTGTTCTGGAATCAACCTGAGAAGCAACTTGAAAAGTAACCCTAGACGTTATATTTGCTTTAATTAAGCCGGTAATTACTTCCACTGATGGCCTCTGGGTAGCCACTATCAAATGAATACCAACTGCTCTAGCCATCTGAGCTAATCTAACAATCCCAGCTTCAATCTCTCTTCCTTTAGCTGCCATCAAATCAGCCAACTCATCAATAACAAAAACAATAAAAGGTAAGGGAGCAGTTCCATTTTTTAAAGTCAACTCATTGAAAGAAGCAATATCTCTTGCCCGGGCTTCTGATAATAAATCAAACCTTCTCTCCATCTCGCTGGTCAGCCATTTTAAAGCACTAATAGTTTGAGTTGCACTATAAATCACCGGGCACAAAAGATGGGGAAGATTATTATAAACCGGGAACTCAACTCTTTTAGGGTCAACCAAAATAAACCTTAAAGTTTCGGGGCTTGCACTCTTAGTAGAAGTGCTGGGCTGAAAAAGCAAACTCAAAATCAAAGAATTCAGAAAAATGGTTTTACCTGTTCCAGTACTTCCAGCTACCAAAAGATGAGGCATTTTAGCTAAATCTGTATAAATAGGAATGCCTGAAACATCTCTGCCTAAAGCGATTGCCAAGTTTGATGGAGATTTTTGAAAATTAGGATTTTCAATTAAATTTCTCAATCTAACCTGGGCCCGAACATTATTTGGAACTTCAATCCCTACTAAAGACCTCCCTGGAATAGGAGCTTCAATTCTAATTGGGTGACTAGCTAAAGCCAGGGCCAAATCATTGGAAAGACCGGTTATTTTAGATAATTTCACTCCTTCAGCCGGCTTCAAAGTATATTGAGTAACAGTCGGGCCGGTATTTATCTCTGACATTGTAACTTCAATACCAAAGTTCTGTAAGGTTTTTTTAATAATAGCTGAATTTATTCTGGTGTCGCCACTGGCAGGAGCCCCATGATCAGGCTCCAGTAGATTAAAAGGAGGGGGCTGATAAGAAAAAACAATATCTTTACTTATTGGTTTAGTTTCCAACTTCAAAGGGCTCAGCTCCTTTTCGGGTTGTCCCACCTCCTTGGGAGCAAAACCAGGAATTTCCTTAACTTTAAATCGGGGGGCAAAAATTCTTTTAATGATGGAAGGTTTACCCCTCACCTTTTCTGAAAAAGTGGGGGGTTTGCCCGGAACCTGGGCAGCTTCGGGCTTCTCTTTCTTAAGAGATCTACCCAAAAATTGCCAGAAAATTAAAACCCCAATAACAACTAAAGCTAAAAAAATAAGTTGGGTTGCCCAAAATCCGAAATACCTTAAAAAGGGCCAGCCTAAAACATAACCCAGCCAGCCCCCTCTTATATTTTGGGCATTAAAGCTACCTAAAATTCCAGTGAGTCCTAAAATTAAAATTAAAACAGCTAAAATTACTGGCCAAAAAACTTTTCTTCCCTTTTTAAAAAACTTCTGGTCACCTTTGATACTTAAAAGCACCAATCCTCCTAAAATAAAAATTAAAGGAATTAGAAAAACCGTCTCTCCAATTAAAAACCTGGTCCCTCTCATAAAAAACTGACCTGCCCTTCCGGCCTTCCCGAAAAAACTCAAACTAATGATTATTGCTATTAAAATCATTAAAACCCCAAAAATCATTTGTTTGATTTCATCAAGCAGAGCAAATCTACTACGCTTTTCTCTCTTTTCAAATCTCCTCTTAAATTTTCGCTTTTTTCTTTTAGACACGATTCTTAATTTTTATTTCTTAAATCCTGTCCCTGCTGGTATTAGTTTACCAATTATTACGTTTTCTTTCAATCCCCGCAATTTATCTTCCTTTCCTTCAAGGGCTGCCCTAATTAGAACTCTGGAGGTTTCTTGGAAAGAGGCAGCAGATAAAAAGGAATCGGTAGTAAGAGCTACCCGGGAAATTCCCAATAAAACGGCGGTAGCTTTTGCCAGTTTCTTTTTTTCTTTTTTCAGTTTAGCATTTTCTTCAAGAAACTTAGATCTTTCAACAATCTCTCCAATTGTAAAACTACTATCCCCTACTTCTTTAATTCTTACTCGGGAAAACATCTGGCGAATTATCACTTCAACATGTTTATCATGAATAACTGCTCCCTGAGAAACATAAATTCTCTGAATTTCTTTTAAGACATACCGTTGGGTCTCTTCTTTATTTTTTATTTTAAATAGTTCTCTTAAATCTAAATTCCCTTCGCAAAGCTGCTGTCCTTTTTTGATATCTTGCCCTTTTTCCACGAAAATTGCTGTTTTGGAAGGTATCTTATACTCAACAACATCACTTTTCTTGGAACCCGCCCCGTTAGAGGTTCGTCTGCCCGGTGATATTTTTTTGCCCTCGGAACCCCTAACGGGGCTCGTTTTAATCTTGATTATCCTCTCTGGAGTTATTTCTAATACCTTCCCTTCAACCCGGGAAATTTCTGCCTTTCCTCCAGGTATTCTTGCCTCAAAAATCTCTTGGACTCGGGGAAGACCAAAAGTAATATCACCGCCACCAGCCACCCCTCCGGTGTGAAAAGTCCTCATCGTTAGCTGGGTACCGGGCTCTCCTATTGCCTGAGCAGCAACAATTCCTACTGCTGCTCCTTTTTTTATCAATTGATTTGACCCAAGATCCCAGCCATAGCATTTCTGACAAATTCCCCGAACAGATTTACAACTAATTGGTGAGCGGACCTTAACTTTTTCAATTCCTTGCTCGCTTATCTTTCTTGCTGCTTTCCAGCCAATTATATCTCCTTTCTTGACAATGCCCTTTATACCCTCCAAAGCCTTTCTGCCAACAATCTTATAGATAAAGTCCTGGCCTAATTCATCAGCATCTTGTCGGAATACTTCAAAGCCATCCTGGTCTTTGCAATCCTCCTCTGAAATTACCACTTCATGAGAAACATCAACAAGACGTCTGGTTAGATACCCAGCAGTTGAAGTCCGCAAAGCTGTATCTGCTGTTCCTTTTCTTGCTCCATGCGTAGAAATGAAATATTCCAAAACATCAAACCCCTCCTTAAAAGAACTCTTTACCGGCAGTTCAATAATTTGGCCGGCTGGATTAATTACCAAACCCTTCATTCCTGCCATTTGAACCGGCTGGGTCCAAGATCCTCTTGCTCCTGAATCAACCATTGAAAATATTGAACCCATTTCAGGCAATGTTTTTGGCACTAATTTCTCAACTTCTGATTTTGCTTTTGTCCAAACCTCAATTACTTTACTGCTCTTCTCTTCTTTAGAAAGCAAACCTCTTTTAAAATGACTTTCAATCAGTTCAATTTCTTTTTCAGCCGCTTTAATAATTTCCTCTTTTTCTGGAGGAACAATCAAATCATCCATTCCCCAAGTTATTCCAGAAATTGTAGCGCTTTCAAATCCCAAATCTTTAATTTTATCTAAAGTATCTTCAATTATTTCCTGTTTATATTTCTCAATAATCTCACCCGTTATTTTTTCTAATCTTTTTGAATTTATTACTTCGTTAACAAAAGGGTAATCTTCGGGTAGGGTTTCGTTAAATAAAATCCTTCCCACCGAGGTCTCTGCCAAACTGGCTCGCATTCGCACACGAATGCGAGCTCTTAAATCAATATCTCCGAATTCATAGGCCATAATTGCCTCTTCTGGATTAGAGAAATTCTTTCCCTCTCCTTTTGCTTCTTTCTTTATTTTGGTAATCCAATAACAGCCGAGAATAATATCCTGAGTAGGGGCTACAACAGGAACGCCGGTAGCAGGTTTCAATAAATTAAGAGTAGATAACATTATTTCTCCTGCCTCTTTTTGAGCTCCTTCGCTTAGGGGAACATGAATTGCCATCTGGTCCCCATCAAAATCAGCGTTAAATGCCTTACAAGTCATAGGGTGGACCTCAATTGATTCTCCTTCAATCAAAACCGGCTGGAATGCCTGAATTCCTAAACGGTGAAGGGTAGGGGCACGATTTAGCAAAACCAATTTATCTTTGACCACTTCCTCTAAAATTGCCCAGACCTCATCGGTTCCCTGTTCAATTAATTTTGAAGCTCCCCGAACATTATAGGCAAGTTCTTTATCTAAAATTCTCTTAATAACAAAGGGTTTAAACAACTCCAAAGCCATTTTCTTTGGAAGTCCGCACTGATGAAGTTTTAATTGTGGACCGACAACAATTACTGACCTCCCTGAATAATCGACTCGCTTTCCCAAAAGATTCTGGCGGAATCTGCCTTGTTTCCCTTTAAGCATATCAGCTAAAGATTTTAATAACCTTCTCCCTCCAGTAGTAGCTGTAGTCAAAATCCCTTTTCTCATCCCGTTATCAACCAAAGCATCAACCGCTTCCTGGAGCATCCTTTTTTCATTTCTAACAATCACTTCCGGAGCGGCAATCTCCAATAAGTATTTTAAGCGGTTGTTTCGATTGATTACCCTCCGATAAAGGTCATTCAAATCAGAAGAAGCGTAACGACCGCCATCCAATTGAACCATTGGTCTTAAATCGGGTGGTAAAATTGGCAAAACCGTTAAAAACATCCATTCAGGTCTAATGCCAGCTTTAACCAGACCCTCTAAAAACCTCAATCTCCTTAAAATTTTTCTCCGAGATATTGATGTTACTTTTTCTTCCTCCTTTTTCAATTTCTTAATCTCTTTTTTTAAATCAATCTTCTCAAAAATTTTTCTTAAGGTCTCAGCTCCTGTTCCTGCTTCAAAAACTTCACCATATTTCAAAGAATAATCATAATATTCAACTTCAGAAAAAACTCTTAAGGGTTCAATCCCTAAAATCTCTTCCCTTGCCCTGCCCCTCGCTGCCTTCAATTCCTCTAAATTGGTCTTCAATTCTTTTTTGTTTTTTATTTTTTGTTTTTTATTTTTTGTTTTAATTTTGTATTCTTTTTCAATTTCCTTCAAAGCTTTTTCCTTTGCTTCTTTATTGACGTCAGTAACAATGTAAGCTGCGAAATAAATTACTTTTTCCAGCTGCTGCATAGGAATACCTAAAACCATTCCTATTCTTGAAGGAACCCCCCGTAAAAACCAAATGTGAGAAACCGGACAGGCTAATTCTATATGCCCCATTCTTTCCCGCCTCACCGATGACTTTGTTACCTCAACCCCGCATCTATCGCAAACTATCCCTTTGTAACGAATTCTTCTATATTTACCGCAATAGCACTCATAATCTTTTCCTGGGCCAAAAATTCTTTCACAAAAAAGACCATCTTTTTCAGACCTCTGAGTTCGGTAATTAATGGTTTCAGGTTTAGTAACCTCACCATAACTCCAACTTAAAATCTCCTCTGGTGAGGCAAGTTTTATTCTTATTGCTTCTAAATCTTGAACCCGCATAATTCTATTTCTCCCTGGGCTTTTCCTTCACTTCCACACTAAGCCCTAAAGATTTTAATTCGTTAACTAAAAGATTAAATGAGGCCGGGATGTTTGGATTTTTAATTGGCTCTCCCTTTAAAACCGCCTCATAAGTCGCTGCTCTTCCTAAAACATCATCTGACTTTATCGTTAACATCTCTTGTAAAATATCAGCTGCTCCGTATCCTTCTAAAGCCCAAACTTCCATCTCTCCAAATCTCTGACCTCCAAACTGAGCCTTACCCCCTAATGGCTGCTGAGTAATTAAAGAATAAGGTCCAATTGAACGCATATGGATTTTATCTTCAACCATATGGATTAGTTTCATCATATAAATATAACCAACTGTAATCTTTTCAAGAAAAGGAAGACCAGTTCTTCCATCATATAAAGTAAGCTTTCCTTCTTCTGAAAAACCTGCCTTTTTTAATTCTTCTTTAATATCTGCCTCAGCAGCGCCAGCCATAGCCGGGGATATCGCCACATATCCCAATTTTTTAGCAGCTAAGCCAAGGTGAGTTTCTAATATCTGTCCAACATTCATTCTTGAAGCCACGCCCAAAGGATTTAGGACAATATCTATTGGAGTTCCATCCTCCAAAAAGGGCATTTCCTCTACTGGTACAACTTTAGAAATCACTCCTTTGTTTCCATGACGACCGGCCAATTTATCTCCGGCCTGAATTTTCCGAACCACCGCCACCTCAACCTCAATTCTCCTCATGATCCCGGGCTCTAACTTATGCCCCTGTTCTCTGGAGAAAACCTTCACCTCAACTACTCTTCCTCGCTTCCCATGCTCCATTAGTAAAGAAGTGTCTTTAACATCTCTTGCCTTCTCTCCAAAAATTGCCCTTAATAATCTTTCTTCAGCAGTTAAACCCGCCTCTCCTTTTGGTGAGATTTTCCCAACTAAAATATCATTCGGTCCAACTTCAGCTCCAACCCTGACAATTCCTTCCTCATCTAAATCTTTTAATTTTTCTTCTGAAACATTAGGGATATCACAAGTAGTAATTTCTGGTCCTAATTTTGTCTCTCTGACATCGCAAGTGAGATTTTCAAGATGGATTGAAGTGTAATAATCATCTTTTACTAATCTCTCTGATATAATGATTGCATCTTCAAAGTTTGCTCCCTGCCAGGAAAGAAAGGCAACTAAAACATTCTGGCCCAAAGCTAATCTCCCCTGAGAAATTGCTCCACCGTCTGCCAAAATATCCTCTTTTTTAACTTTTTGCCCTTTTTGGACTACTGGTCTTTGGTGGAAACAGGTATATTGATTGGTTCTGACGAAAGTCTTCAAATCATAACTTTTCCTCTGACTCCCCTGCTTCACTTCAATATGGCCGGCATCAACTTCAATTACTTTTCCATCTTCTTCAGCAATTACTTCCTGGCCTGAATCTCTAGCCACTCTTTCCTCTACCCCTGAACAAACCAGAGGCACCTCGGGTTTTACTAAAGGCACTGACTGCCTCTGCATATTTGAACCCATCAGGGCTCGGTTTGCATCATCGTTTTGCAAAAAAGGAATAAGAGATGTCCCAACTGAAAAACATTGCTCAGTAGAAACATCCATAAAATCTATTTTATTCCTATCAATTAATCCCGGCTCTCCCTTTATCCTTGCCTCAACTTTTTTAGGGATAATATTTCCTCTGTCACCAACTGCTACGCCGCCGTGAGCAATATTATATTTCTCTTCTTCAAAAGCACTGAGATATTGAATCTTAGACGTAACTTTTCCCTTTTCCACTTTAAAATATGGTGTCTCAACAAATCCATAAGGATTAACTTCGGCAAAGGAGGCTAAGTGGTTGACCAATCCAATATTAGGACCTTCAGGAGTTTGAATTGGGCAAATTCTTCCGTAATGAGAAGGTTGAACATCTCTAACTTCAAATCCTGCTCTCTCCCGAGTTAACCCTCCCGGCCCGGTAGCTGACAATCTCCTTTTATGTTCTAACTCAGCTAAGGGATTTTCATTATCCATAAATTGGCACATCTGGGAAGAAGTGAAGAATTCTTTAACAATTGCCATAACCGGTCTGGGATTAATTACTTGAGCCGGGGTTAAAGTATGGGTATCTAAAGTGGACATTTTATCTTTTACAATTCTTTCCATCCTCATTAAGCCCACTCTAACTCTGTTTTGGAGAAGTTCAGCAACAGTTCTTACTCTTCTGTTTCCCAAGTGGTCAATTTCGTCTGCCTTAGCTTCAGGATCATTGTTTAGCCTAATAATTTCTCGGATAACTTCTATTATATCTTCCGGCTTCAGCACTCTATCTTCTGGAGTAATTTTTCCTTCAACCTTTTTCTTTCGCCTAGTTTCGCGCAGCGCCGGCAGGCGCTGCCACATTCTCCATCTGCCGACTTTGGATAAATCATATCTTTCAAAATTAAAAAATACACTCTCAATCAACTCTCTTGCTGTATCAGGGGTTACTAAATCCCCGGGCCTTAAACGTCTATAAATTTCAACCAAGGCCTCTGGTTGATCCTTGGTTGGGTCTCGTTTTAAGGTCTCTTCAATATATTTTATGTCTGGGTCGCGGTCCACATCCTGGAAAATCCCTTTTATCTGCTTATTATCTAAACCAGAAAGTGCCTTTAATAAGGTAGTTGCTGCTACTTTCCTTTTTCGGTCAATCTTTACTCCTATAAATCCAGAAGCGTCGGTTTCAAATTCAAGCCAAGCTCCTCGATTAGGAATAATCTTAGCGCCAAAACGATTTCTTCCTCTGATTGTCTGAAGATTAAAAAAAGCTCCGGGGGAGCGAATAAGTTGGGAGATTGCCACTCTTTCAATTCCATTAACAACAAAAGTTCCCCTTTCTGTCATCAAGGGGAAATCAGTTAAAAAAACTTCCTGTTCTTTAATCCCTTTGGTTTTGAGACTAACTAATTTTGCTTTAACTCGTAAAGATGCTTCGTAAGAATCGTTATTCCTCTTTGCTTCTAAATCAGTCTTATATTTTGGCTCATCAAGTTTATAATCTAAAAACCAGAGTTCAAGCTCTTTACCGGTATGGTCACGAATAGGAAAAATTTCAGAAAAAAGATCTTTTAGCCCCTCTGACCAAAACCACTGCCAGCTCTCTTTTTGGAGAGTTAGCAAATAAGGCAGATGCAGGGAAACTTTTGATTTAGAAAAATTTTTTGTCTTCATAAAAAGCAAAAGAACCCTAAAATTTTAGGGAGGGGTAGATTTTTTTGAATGTTTAAAAAGGGGGAAGAAAAAACAAGTACCAAAAGAGATATTTTATAAAAAATATCTCTGGTTTAGTATGCAAATGTTTAACTAATACTAATTTAGATTTTAGTTCTTTTAAAAGAATATGTCAATAGCGAAGCCCTATTCTTCAATCTCTGGGTGTTCTTCTTCAATTGGAACAACTGGCGGCTGTTCTTCAACTACGCCTTTCAATGCCTTTTCCCCACTTCTTAAATTGTTTAAAATCGTAATCACTAATGAATGATCGGGATTTGCAATTTGAATCTTCTCAAAAACTCTAATGGCTTTTTCTTTTTCTCCCAATTCATCATATGTTAACCCCAAAAAGTACAAAGCATTAGCATAATCAGGATTGAGTATAACCGCTCTTTCCAATTCAATGAGAGCTTTTTCATAATCTTTTTTCTGAAAATAGATCAATCCCAACTGAAAAGCCAAGCCAACATCAAAAGGAGCAAAACTCTTAGTTTTTTCAAGTTCCTCAATCATTTCTGCCTGCTTGCCTTGGGCTTGATAAACCACTGCCAACTGAAAGTGAGCTGGAGCATAATCAGGTTTCATTTCAATTGCTTTTTTAAATTGCTCCTGGGCTTCTCTAAGAATTTTTTCTCTCTCTTCTGCTTTTTCTTGCGATAAAAAGGTTACTTCCCTCAAAAGGGCAATTCCTGTTTGAGCTGGGAAATAAGGATTGTTTGGTTCCAGTTCTAGGGCTTCCTTATAGGAATCCACTGCCCAATCCTTTGTCCCGCCAATAACCCCAATTAGACTCTGGTAAATAAAACCCTTAACTGACCAATTGGCCACATTTTTAGGATTCGTATCAGTGGCTGCCTTAGCAGAATTCACCGCATTATTGATGTAAAGCTGAAGCCTCTGGGTAATTTCTTCCTGAGATAAATCTGTTCTTCCGGCTACTTCATTTATATTCTGAAGATAGACCTGAGATATTTCCCGCCAATACAAATCTACTCCGGGACTTATCCTGACTGCCCTTTCCAAATGCTTTAAAGTATTACCACTTTCCCCTTGTTGCCAGCTCCTCAGCCCCTTCAAATAACTCACTGCAGCTACGTATCTTTGTCCTTCAAGAATAAAAAGTCCTAAACCGAAAATGAAAACCACAGTAAAAATAAAAGTAAGGCCAAGAGTTATTAAAGAAGACGTTTTAAGCAAAATTTCTTTTTTAGCAGAACAAAGCAAAGAAATAAAGCTTCCCATAAACAAAAAGTAAACGAAATCCAAGGAAAGATTTGACTGGCAGAAAAAATATCCTACGCTTAAGGTCAGGAAACTAATAAAAATTCCCAAAGCCAAGAGCCAGAAAAACCTCTTATTTACTCCTTCCTCATCTTTGCTTAGAGCTTCTGACGATGCCTTAGCGGATTTCTTAAAAAGAGATTTTATTCCATAAAAAATAAAAAAGCCAATCAAAGATAAAAATGAAAGAACTCCTAAAATTCCGCAAGTGGCTAAAATAGTAAGGAACTTTGAACTGGCCCATTCAAATCTTACGCTCCAAAGGGGATTCTGATTAAAACTAATGTCTCTGTATTTTGAGAAATTATAAACAAAAGTGCCAGGACCTGAGCCGAGAATTGAGTTTTCTTTTAAGGCCTTCCAAGAAATATCAGAACTTGCCCGGTGGGTTAAGAAAACCTCAACGGGTCGCTCGGGAAGTCCGGGAATCTGAAACCTAATGAAACTAAAGAACAAAGCCAGAGCCAAAAAGAACATCGGCAAGACCAGCCAACGGCTGTCAAAAATATCTCTTTTCTGCATCCCAAAAGCAATAATCAAAGCAGAACCTACTATTACCAACCACCAGGCAGTTAAGAAGTTTATCAAAATCAGCAAAACAGCACTAAAAGCTGCAACTGCTATAAAAAATATTTTTAAATATCTCTTAGTGCTTACTGTGATTAAAATAATAATTAAAGGTAATAAAACAGCTGTAAATACAGCTAAACTATTTAGCCCTCCGATAGTATTGAAGGAAACTGCTTTAGTGAAATCAATAGGAAACAAAAACTTGCCAAAAAGTTGAAGCGCCCCATAAAGCATTGCCAGAAAGCCAGAAACCACTAAGAAAGTTATCAGACGAAAAATCTCCTTTTTCTCAAAAATATTAACCACCAAAAAATAAAGCAGTAAAAGGCCAAGTAAACTAAGTAAACTTTCGCTACTAACCTGAGGCCAGCCCCAGAAACTTCCATAGCGCCACAAAGAGAAAATTGTTGAGGCAGTGTAAATTAAGAATAAAACTAATACTGGAATATGAACTGAACCAAAATTAAAACTAACTTTCCCTGAAATCAAAGCTTTCAGTATCCAGGCAAAGAGGGAAGCAAAAACCAAAATAATCAACAATGCCTGTTTATTAAAGTCAAGAACATTTGCTGTCCAGGGCAAAAATAAGATAGGCAGCAAAAAAACTAAAAGGTAAATACTGCCCCTAGAAACTTTTTCACAAGTTCCAACTGCTTTAGAAGATTTCTCTAACGTGTTTTTCATTTTTTTTTACGCATTTTAATAGATTTATTATTTACATTACGTTAATCTTCCATAAAAATCAAGCTTTTAAGCCCCTCCATACCCGGTCTGGCCTTCTCCATACCCGGTTTGGTCATTGTCATCTGAACTATCACTAAATCCTATTGTTGAGCACTCTCCTCTTACTCTTTTCATTTCGCCATTCTCAATCCAGGTGCAGTAAATATCACCGGTTCTTTGGTCAACCATTTCCATTTTTTCAATTCTTGCTGTTCTAACAAATAATTTTTCTGTAATAATCTCTTTTACTTGAGCGATACCATCTTGAATAAATAGCCCGAGCGAAGCGAGGGCTTGCTTTACTTTCTGAATAAAAGATTCACTAATTGTGACTTCAGGTTCTCCATTGTCTCCGTTGTCTATCAAACCATCTCCAGCAAGCTCCCCACCATACCAACCGAGATTAAGAAAGACCATAATATTGCCTATTTCATCTGAGTTATATGGCTCCAAAGCTTTTCCAATAGCTGGGCCCGATTCAGTGGCTTTCATTGCTACTCCTGGGATAGAAGAAGAAGTTAGATAATCACCTGGCTCAATAGCACCATTTTCTGTGCTGATTTTCGTTAAAACTTGTCCTATCATTCCAATTATTACATAATTTGGGTCCTCCTCTCTATGTTCTTCACTTGGTGCATTTCCTAAAAATGCTGGCTGAGTTGAAACAATACCTATTAAATTGCTGTCTGCAGAATGTTCACAGCGCTTTACTGTATTCTTTTGTTCAATATCAACACAAACCACTTCGCCTGACTCTAAATCAGTGTCTTTGGTGTAATAATATTCAGCATAATCAGCTAAACCATTTGTCCATGCGTTAGTATCACTAACATAGGCAACATTAACACCATCGCCATTATGATCAACAGTAAATATATAATCAGGGCTTGTATCCCCGATGCCGACTTTGCCAGCACTTGTTATTCGCATGTGCTCAGTTGGGAAGTCGCCACCTTCATTCGTACTGAAAATCATATCTGCTGGCATGTTACTAGCCGACGGTGTGCCTGTAGCTAGGACATAAATAGCTCCGCCAGCCAGCCAACTACTTCCATCATATCCGCGGGCCGCGATTGAACCTAAGTAATCTCCACTTGCCACTAAAGCTGGCGAACCTAGAGTACCTCGCGATTTTCGAGTATTAAAACCGGATGTATAAGTATCTGCAGAGCTACGTTGAGCAGCGATGACAGTAACATCTTCAGAGGCTACAAGGAGAATTTCATCCGGCGTCGTCGTCCCGATGCCGACCTTGCCGCCCATTATTGCCATTGTATTTGATTGTGAAACTACTGCACCATCTTGGTCACTCAGGGCAATTGCAACTGAATAATCTCCTTGTGCCTCTATTTCTCTTCCTATGGCGAAGGAGAAAGGACCACTTGCTGTTGTCTCGTATCCCATTGCTACGCTTGCTGTTCCGCTTGCTGCTGTGCCTACTCCCATTGCTACGGCGTAATTGCTGCTTGCTGTTACGTTTCCGTATCCCATTGCTACGCTTCCGAGTCCGCTTGCTGTTGGGCCTATTCCTCCTTCCCCGCTTCCCATTGCCACGCTTCCGTCTGCACTTGCTGTTGTGCCTTGTCCCGTTGCCATTGAATTATATCCTATATTAGCATCATCCCATTTAGGACTAATTGCAACCCCTGCCCTAAACGCAGCTTTAGCAGGTATCCACATCAATCTATTGCCAGTACCTGAAACAGGAGTGCTGCCTGTGGTGCCGGAGGCAAGAATAGCTCCATCAACCACATGTAATGTGCTACTCGGACTCGTCGTCCCAATCCCGACGTTGCCGCTATTATCTATGGTCAACAAATCCCCTGCCGTACTGCTGGAAACATTAAGAATATCGCCTGACGCTGGCTGCCAGATGTCCAATGTGCTACTCGGACTCGTCGTCCCGATGCCGACGCTGCCGGCTTCATCAATGATAAACAAATCACCATCAGTGCTGCTGGCTGAAGAAACAGCCAGATAACCAGTGGTTGAAGAAGCAGCGATTTCCAAGCCAAAGTCAGGATCAGTGTCCCCGATGCCGACGTTAGAACCGAAATATGAAATCCCGCTTCCATCTTCTACATAGATACTGTAGTTGGTCACCTCGGCGTCATCCAAATCTACATAGAGGCCATATTGAGTGCCGCCGGTGGAAGTGTCAGCCCAATCTACGATGTGTGTTCCGTAGGCCTTATCATCAGCGCCAGAAAAAGTTTTTAGCTCGGCTTGGAAAGCATACACAGTTTGAGTATTAGCATCATCGGAAGTAAGGATATAATTTCTGATGCCGTAACCGATCGCGCTTAAACCGCTGACAGTGATGTGATTGCTGATACCATAACCTACGCCTCCACCGCCACTAACGACAACGTCGTTGTAAACACCGTGGCTAGCTGCGTTACTATCATGAATGTAATTGTAAATGCCATAGCTCGATGACATACCGCTATCACCGTTGATTGTGATATCTACCCCTCTTTCCCAATTTCCAACAGTACCAATAGTTACTCCATAAGTGCTGTTAACTGAACCGCCATGCACGCCCAAGTTTTCGCTAAATAATCCATCCCCAGTTACTGATAATTCTTGACTCGGCGTTGTATCCCCAATCCCGACGTTGCCGTTATTATCTATGGTCAACAAATCCCCTGCCGTACTGCTGGAAACATTAAGAATATCGCCTGACGCTGGCTGCCAGATGTCCAATGTGCTACTCGGACTCGTCGTCCCAATCCCGACTCTATCATTTGTTTCATCCCAATATAGATTGGAGGCAAAAGCAATTGCGTCGGCTGATTCATTAACAACTGTGACTTTCTTGGCAGCACCAGTATAATCTGCTGGTGTATCTGTTAATCCTACAAAGGTAGTAGCTCCCGCTCCACAAGTTTGCCATTCAAAATCACCAGTTGTGGTCTCATAGGTTAAACAATATTCATCAACACCAGCATTTACTGCTTTTAAATGAACTTCTAAAACTTTATCGTTGCCAATAGTTAGAGCAGTAGCTCCCGTTACGTCTCCTGTATGAGTGGCATTCTCAATATAATTATCAGTATGGATAGTCCCTGCCGAAGCAGCTGCCCAGTCAACATGCTCGGCTGCCACATAATTATCTAAAGCATCGTGGTCGCAAGTTATTGCACCAGTATTAGCCATTGTGCAATCATTACTCATTGCTACTCCAACTGGGTCATTTGAGTCATTTCCAACATAAATATAAGTATCAGTTAGAACCATATCTGTCAAAGCATCCCACCAACTATCCGTCACATTAAGAGTTGTTCCAGTCCAAGATATATCATCTCCTGCCGTTATAAGTTCTGAAGGAGTCTGCCAGCTAAAATTAGAACCAGTAGTGTCAAAGGTTAGAATATCATTATCAGCAACAACCTCGTCAACATTTAGGTCAGCTTCTAAAATAGTATCATCTGCGATAGCGGTAGTATCTACGACTCCTGTATCTAATGTCACAAGCCCATCAGCGTCAGTTGACATATCTCCCCAATCCTGAGAAGCTAAAAATTCTGCAACAGCAACCGTATCATTGGCAAGAGCAGTAGCAGTGCTTCCATCTGTATCAAATGTAGCAGTAATGTCTCCAGTAAGGGTATCCCCTGACAATAAAACTGTTCCTGCAGCATCTCTAAAATTAACAATCCTGTCTGCTGTTATGTCGCCAGGGTTAATCTCTAAATAATGGCTGTCTCCATCATAAATACGGATATAAGTTCCACCATCCGCTGAACCATCTAAGCAAGCACCAGTAAGACAATCGCCAACGCTTTCAACATCGCCAGCTCCTCCTGCATCTGCTTCCATTTGGAAGTCATCTGAAGCAGCATCATACTTAATAATATAGTCATCTGTGGTATTGAGATTAGCTGTAGGTAAAGCAATGATAGTTATGTTCTCATCACCATCATAGT
>JAHCRG010000002.1 GCA_020148045.1 Patescibacteria group bacterium | reverse complement strand
TTTAGAATCATGCCTAGCGGGTAGAATTGGAATAGGAAATGACTTATCTCCAGAAGCATATGTTTTAACCCATTCAATAGTCAGACCGGTGTATTTAAGAAAAGTTAAAAACTATTTAAATAGTCTAAGGCAGGAAGAATTTTATAAAGAAGCTTTGAGTTATGAGACGACTAATGAGAATGTAAAAATATTTTATCACTCATATACTCTTAAACAAATTTTATTACTTAGAGAAATTTTGAAATATGATAATTCTGACCTAAAAATTTTTATCAAAGCTTTAGTATGCGGTATTTTACATGGAAATTCTTTGATCTCACTTTCTTTACCATGCTCGCACTCATTCTCGATGTCTCCACGATACGTGAAAAGATACGCTGAGGAACATAATCTTGTAAGGCCAAAGAGAGATGTTCTAAAATGCATTGAGCTTAAGGCAAAACAAGTGCTATACGAAGGCCTCCCTATAACAAAAGGATATGCGTACCAAAAAAAAGCTTCAAAACTGCGGCTATGGAAAAGATCCATTAATTTGATTATAACATCACCACCTTACTTTAATAAACAAACATATGCTTGGGATAATTGGCTTAGATTATGGTTCTTAAATTATGATTATAAAGAGGTAGGAGCAAAATTACTCCATACAGGTTCAAAAACTAAATATATTGAAAAAATAAAAAGTTGTATAGATAAAATGTATGAGTTATTGAAAAATAATTCTGCTTGTTTCATAGTAATAGGTGATGCTAAATTAAGGGGTAAACATGTAAATTCAGCTGAAATGCTTGCTGAGGTCTCTGAATCTGTTGGATTTACTGTTCATAGAATAATAGTTGACAATATCCCGATTGAAAAAAAATATTTTATGTATATTCCAAGAGATATGGGTATTCGAACAGATAAAATTCTCGAACTTCACAAAGGGAATGTAGAAGAAAATAATATTAGAATACATTGGAATCAGATATCCAATAATTGTATGGATAATATGAAGTTCGAATTAAAGCCCCTTGAAAAGAAGCCATCGAGAAGGTATCGTAAAGGGGGCAAGTACGACCCAATAATGGATTCCTTCATAGAGGGCACTAACAATCTTGTTGAGGTTACTGTAGAGGGGAAGGATGCCAACTATCTGAGGACACAGCTAAACAAGAGGATCGAGGCCAGAGGCATAAAAAAGGTTAAAACCTCGGTTGTCAATAATGTCCTGTATCTAGAGAAATTGTAAGAAGAATCAATCTTGAATCAATTAAAATTATCCTCACATCTCTCTTTATTTGCAGCAGCTAAAACCCAGCCGAGACGGATTTGGGTGAGGCTATAACTTTCAGTTTTGAAATGTCCAGTTCTTTTATAGAAGGAGGGTGGTTTTGCCCTTTTCCCGTAAATGGTTTTAACCTAAACGACACGAAATAAAATATTAAGGATCATTAACATGTAATTTTTGGCTGTTCCAATGAGCGATGAACGGGAGAAACGAAGACAAGCTGCCCTTAAAGCTTGGGAAACTATTCGTCGTAAGCAGAGGGAAAAAAGAGCTGAGGGTGTTGAAAAACTTACTAAGTTTATAGATGTTGAAAAAATTGGAAAAATAACCCATCCGGAAGTTATTCAGGAAGATGTTGATGAGGGTTGGTCTGGAAATGGAGTTATCAAGCTATTTAAAAAAACTCCTGAAGACATTGCTTGTGGTCCATTTTGGGAAATAAGATGGGCTTATGGCTGTCCTTTGAACTGTAGCTACTGTTATCTAAGAGGAACAACAAGGGGAAGAATGAAACCTAGTTATGTACGTATAGAGGAAACTTTAAGATGCATCAAAGAGGCTTTCCAGAAGATAAAAAAGCCTCAAATCTTCAATTCAGGTGAATTATGTGACTCTTTGATGAATCCCACCCTAATGGCAAAAATTGTGGATTTATTTGAGGAACAATCAAAACATAAAATATACTTGCTTTCTAAGTTTGGAACCCGCAATATTGGATTTTTATTAGAAAAACCGAGAAAACAGGTTATCTGTGGATGGAGTATCAATTCTGAGCCTATTGCAAAAAAGTGGGAATCCATTGCTGCAAGACCGGTCGATAGAATCGAAGCAGCAAGTTTAGTTTGGGAAGAAGGATATGATACTAGAATTCGGATAGACCCAATATTCCCTATTGAAAACTGGAAAAAACACTATGGAAAATTATTGGATAATATTTTCTCTGCGTTCTGGCCCAACAGGATTATTTTGGGAACTCCAAGAGGGTTATGGAAAACAATCCATTACGCGGAAAAGGCTGGAGTTGATATGACATGGATAAATTTTTTTAAAGAAAATACAGGTTGGGGTAAGAAACTTTCTTTTGAATCGAGGATAGATATCTACTCCTTCTTTTATGATATAATTGAATCTTTAGGGTACCCTTTACGTAGAGTATCTATTTGTAAAGAGACTACTGAGATGTGGAAAGAGCTTGGCTTAAATTACATACCGAAAATGTGTAACTGCTATGGAAAAAATGCATTCAATTCATAAATAAAGTTAGGAGAAAGTTATTATACATCCAGCTGGAAAACTTCTTCTTTTTCTACGACCCTTAATATCCGCTATTCTTTCAGGATTATTATCTTCTATATAGATCAATATCGATTTTCTGAAAATGTATTCTATTTCTATAATAATAAATTTTTCTATATCTTCTACTGATATCGTTTGACCCTTAAATTTATTATATACCTCTTCAGCTGCACTAGGTATCCAAAAAGGTTCATCTTGGTAATTAGTTAAAAATCTTTGTTCTCTACCCAGTCTATCAGAAAATGAATATAATCCACGACCATCAACATTCCACATCGCTTCTTTCATAACTTTCAAACCCTTCCAATGTTTAGTGCCAAAAATCATATAGTACATTAATTGATTATTTTCACCGATCATTTCGAAACTCCTAGTGTAATTTATGCCACAAACTTCTCTTAATTGTCGTTCATATAGCTCTAATAGAGGACGCTCCTTAGGTCTGTCAATATCTCTAATTTTTCGCCACTCATCTGTGCTGAATAAGCTATCTAATGCGGGTTCTCTAAGTTCATCAAGAAATCTTTTAATGAAACCTGCCATAAAAGTTATCAATACTTCACATTTATTATGGCGCAATAGCCTTTTTAGTAAATCCATTGAGAAACCGGTAAATCCAAAAGGATCAATAAATGCAAATGTAGGCGCTAATTTTGCCTTCTCTTTTTCAAGTTCTTCAAGGAATCTTTCAATTGTAGGCTCAAATTCGTCGCTAATAACCCAGTATTTTATTTTTTCAGGAAGATCAGGAAATTTTTCCTGAAGAACTTCCTTTAACTTTTCAGCCCTATCTTTTCTACTTTCAATAAATAGAAATACAAGTTCTGCACGAAATTGAGGCCTTAAAACATGTTCGTACGCAGTCCTCAGCGCTATTACTGGAGAACCTTCTTCACCCTTTGAATACACACCTGGACCAGCAAAACCATCTATATACACAATTCTACCAGCGTAACGAGCTAGAATAGGAAACCATCCTCCAAGATAATATCTAAGAATTTCATGTTTAGCTTTAGTGTGGGGATCAAGGTCCCAAATGGTAGGTTCAACAGGCACCAACGCTTTCTTCAGATTAATCTTTTATGATCTATACTTAAGCCTTTTGATAAAAGTTAATAAACGAGTTGATGGTATACCTTTAAATACTTTGATCCTGTACACTAACAGAACTATAATATTGAATGGAAAACGAAAGGTAAGTAAAATGAAAAGAGGTACATCCAAGATACAATAGTTAAAAACCACATTATTACTTGAAGCAGTTGACTTTATGCTAAATGGTGAGAAAAATGGAGGGTGGTAAACGAAAAATAACTTCTGGCACGAAAGAATGGGCTGATCATAATATTAATTGTATCAAGGGCT
>JAHCRG010000001.1 GCA_020148045.1 Patescibacteria group bacterium | reverse complement strand
TAAAAAAAGTTATGGATGGCAACAATCCGATAATAGTTTGGGGAAGCGGAAATCAAAGTAGATCTTTTCTCCATGTAAGAGATTTTGCAGCTGGCGTTTTATTGGTGACTGAGAAATATGCACAGGCAGACCCTATAAATATTGGACATGGTAAGGAAATAAAAATGAAAGAGCTATTAAAAATGATTCAAAATCTAGCAGGCATCCATAATGAAGTATTTTTTGATTTATCAAAACCTGAAGGGTATCCTCGAAGAGCTGCTGATATATCAAAGCTAAAAAGAGTAACAGGGGGCTTTGTTCCTTCTACTCCTTTAGAATATGGTATATCAGAAATGATTGAAGAATATAGGTTATCTTTAAAGGTTTAGATGCATATTTCATAAAATATTCTGCTTAGAAATATTTGGAGGGCAGAAATTTTTGATAGAACAAAGGAAAATAGCTATAATTACGCACACTTTTACTAGCGGGCCATCTCAAGCATTAGAGAAATATTTAAAAAGAAAAGTAAAATATTTGCTTTTTATTGGGCATCCGTTTTCTTATTCCAAAGATATAAGATCTTTTTACAAAAAATATTTTAATGGAAATCTAATTAAAATAAAGAAAGCTATTAGATGGAATTTGCCTGAAATTCTTTTATATATAAAAGATGTAGTATACAGTATTATGTGGACATATTTCACTGCAACTAAATTCGATTTAATTATCTGCGCTGATAATCTAAATTGCTTTTCTGGATTAATTCTAAAAAAGCTTGGGAAAGCTAAAAAGGTTATTTTTTACACTATAGATTATGTTCCCATAAGGTTTAATAACAAAATCTTAAATGCAATTTATCACCGGATTGATAAAATTTGCTGTTATCACTGCGATCAAATCTGGAATGTTTCTCCAGTCATGGCAGATGAAAGAGAAAAAGCTGGTGTTTTAAGAGCCAAAAGCGCTCCTCAATCTGTTGTTCCTTTAGGATGTAATTTTAAAGAGATTAAAAGGCTACCATTCCATAAAATTAATCGTTATGATATCGCCTATATGGGGCAATTAAGCGAAGAACAGGGGATTCAATTAATGATCGAAGCATTTCCTGCTATTAAAAGAAAATTTCCCGATGCTAAATTAATTATAATAGGCACAGGTAATTTGGAAAAGGAATTGAAAATTAGAGCTAAAGAATTAAAAGTAGCAAATTCCATTTATTTTAAGGGATTTATAAAGGATGACAGAAAGATGGAAGAGATTTTAGCAAGGTGCGCTATCGGTGTCGCGCCTTATCCACATCTTGATCATGGGTACAAGCAGTATTGCGATCCCGGAAAGATAAAGATTTATATGGCATGCGGAATTCCAGTAATAATAACGAATGTACCAAATATCGCTAAAGATATTAAGGAGAAGGCAGCAGGAATTGTTATAGACTATAATAAGATTCATCTAATTAATGCAGTGGCAAAACTACTTGTAGATGATGAATATTATAAGAGAAGCAGAAAAAATGCGATAGCTTTCGCTTCCTCTTTTGATTGGAACTATATCTTCAACTTTGCACTAAGTTCTTTAATATAAAGTTAGTTGAATATATATAAGGAATGAACGAAATTTATAAAGTGACTAAAATACTAAAGAGCTTTAATATATCAAACTTGGGAGCTACTTATGGAAGAATTACTAAAATTCTTAGCATGCCCAATATGTAAATCAGATTTATTTTTATCTAAAGATAGCCTTGTATGCTGTAACGATAATTGTGCAAAAGAATATAAAATAATGAATGGTATTCCTATTCTTTTGCCTCCTAGAAATACGCTCACAAAAGATATAATAAAAATTAAAAAAAAATGGGATGAACGGTATATTAAAGGGGATGGAGTTGTTGATGACCCATTGGATGATCTATATACAGTTGACAGTTTCAAACATATAAAGAAATTATGGCCATATCAAGAAAGAGAAACTCCCTCAGGGAAAATAATTAGAGAATATAAAAATAATTTAGCCTTTTTAGAAGCTGGATGTGGCACAGCAAAAAATGCTCAATTATTGGCAAGAGAGGGAGTAAAATATGTTTTTGGCTTAGATATTTCATATGTAGCCTTAAAAACAGCAAAATCTCACTTTCAAAAAGAGGGATTAAATGGATACTTTATTTGTGGTGATTTAACTAGGCTACCATTTAAGAATTCGGTTTTTGATTTTATTTTTGCTGGTGGTTCAATAGAACATTTTGAAAATACACAGATTGCAGTTGAAGGATTGAGAAATATTTTGACAAAGGGAGGAATTTTATCCGCAACTGTTCCATTATTTTGCTTAAGTTATCCTTATTCGTTCTTTTCAGGTAATATCCCTGATATTCCAATTATAAAGCAACTTTGTAAATTTATTCAAATTAACATATTAAAAGAAAAGTTGATGATGTTTGGATATGAAAAGTCTTTTACAAAAAGAAAAATAAAAAGAATATTCAAGAATTCAGGTTTTCAGAAAATTGACATAGGTTTTTATGAAACTTATTATGAATTCAAGTTTTTCAAAAATAAGTTATTAAAAAAAATGGCAAAAAAAATGGTTACTATGAGACCTTTTTGGCCGGTGATTTATATTAATGGCATAAAATAATCTTTGCTTCAATTTGCTAAAATATTATAATAAAAAAGTTTAGATTAAAAGTAATGAGCTTATCATTAAATCAATTAGAAAGAAAATTTGAAAGGCAAATTTATCATAAGCTTTGCCGCCAAAATATAGCGAAGGCGGTAGCCAATATTAAAAATGGGAAAGGTAAGATATTGGAGATTGGCTGCGGAAGCGGGGAAATTGCCAAAAAATATATTCGCCCTTATTGTGAGTCCCTTAGTGCTACCGACATAGTAAAGCGTTTTGAAGGGAGCAAAATAGCAGATGACATTGCATTTCAAATTGAAGATGCCCAGCATTTATCATTTGATGATGAGACATTTGATGGGGTCATCTCCAGAGATGTTATTGAACATGTTACAGATGATGAACTTTTTATCGCTGAAAGCTTAAGAGTCTTAAAAAAAGGTGGCGTTCTATTTTTCACAACGCCAAATCGTTTACGTTTAACAGCAATTATTAGATATCTATATGGCAGACCCATTAGATTCCCTCATAGGTATGGTTCAGGTCCTGGCTTGGGGGAAGTGGTGCATATTAGAGAATATAGTTTAGGGGATTTAAGACAATTGCTAAAAAAGTTTTACGTAAAATCCATAGAAATATATGGTGTCTATCTGGGAATACCTCATTGGCAAATTGGATTAGCAAGATTTCCTAAATTTTTATCCAGATTTGCTTATAGTTGGCATGTCACTATGGTTAAAAGATGATTAATGCCCGCTTGAAAAGAGGCAACATAACACTCTATTGCAAGATATCTTTAATAAAATAATTTTCTTAAAAAGAAACGAAAAATATAAATTTAAATGGTAATTGTTAAGTAATGGAAAAGAGATTACATATTGACAAATTCAAGATTCTTGTTCTTGCAATATTATTATTCTTATCTTTTGTATATACAAGGAATTTATTATTTCGCACTGGAACATTAGCCTGTATAGACTGGTCAATTCCCCCGGAGATGATTCAGCTGATTAAATCTTTTAATCAATCTTTTTATTCATGGAGGAATTTCAGTATTTTTACTGGTATGGGAGCTAATCCTCTTTGGTTATCAGGAATCCATCAAACAACAATTAATGCTATATTTGGATATTTGGGAGTCAGTGGAGCAATCTATTCAAAATTGTCAGTATTTGCAATTCTTTTTATAATAGGCTTGTCGGCTTATCTTTTATTTATAAAATTTAATGTTAGTAAATTCGCGGCGATCTTTGGCTCTGTAATTTATATGTCTTCCCCTTTATTATTCAATTGGATAAACATGGTAGGGAGTTATGCTCATACATCCTGCTATGCTTTTTTACCCCTGTCATTCTTTCTTTTCTTAAAAGCTCTGGAAAGCCATCATTGGCAAGTTTATGCTATTCTTATTACTTTTTCTATGATTCATACCTCACCTGTTTTTGGTTTTGCCCTCTCTATGATGATCATTATTCCTTACTCATTTATGTTAATTCTATTTAATAATGATAGAAAAGATAAGATTAAAAGGGTTAGCCGCTCCCTTTTGCTGATATTTATATTATTCTTTTTGCTTGAGTCTTTCTGGCTTATTCCTGCAATTCTTCATGGCTCAGAAGAGTTGGCTGCTATAAGGCCTCAAGATTGGGGAGGATTAAAATATAAGATTGTAGATTCTTTAAGGCTTTGGGGATTTTATCTTCCTGAATATGAATCTATTTCTTTAAATTCTATTTTCAAAGGTTTTCCCGCTTTTTTCTTGCCTATATTGGCATTTAGTTCCATCTTATTCTATAAAAGTGAGCAGAAGAAAAATATTTTATTTTTCTCTATTTATTCAATATGTATAATATTCTTTGCCAGCAGTTCTTTCTCTATATATCTTATAAGAAAAAATATATTTTTTCTTGGAATATTTCGCGATATATCTAAAATTTTAATTATATTGTCTCTTTGCCTTTCATTGCTATCAGCTTTTGCTTTAAATGAAATTCATAAAAGAATGAAAAGCTTTAAAAAAAATATCCTGGCAAAAATTATATTACTAATAATTTTGGCTATATATATATTTCCTTACTTATCAGGAAACTTCGGTGGCAGGATGATAAGTTCCAATATTTTTCCTAAGGACTATAATGAAATAAGCAATTGGTTACAAAAGCAGCCTGAAGATTTTAAAGTTTTATGGATCCCGACTGGTGCTGTGTATCTTCAATCCAAAGAAGTTGGCAAGGATGTACATGTTGCTGATTTTTTCGGAATTTATTCCCCAAAGCCAGGAGTAATTGGAGAAATAGTTTATCGCTACAAGCTTATTCCAGAATATTGGGTATCAAACTATTTTTATGATAACAATTTAAACAAT